>JBAVVF010000642.1:0-9135 GCA_049697155.1 Anaerolineales bacterium | reverse complement strand
GCGCGTTAGTCTATATCATTATACGTCCAATAGCGATTAATGAAAAAGTTCCATATCATTACAATTCCGATGGCAAGCGCCAGGGTGGCATTTTTGGCGAGAAATTGAGCTGTGGCATGAGATAAATGAGCCATGCTCTCGAAGGCCCGTGCCATTAACGGTTCGACAAAGTGCAGGGTGGGGATGCGAATGCCGATGCCTGCCGCGTTCACAATAAAGAACATGCCCAACTGGTGCAGAATGTGGCGTGAACGCGAGTCGGGATAGGTCCAATAGCGGTTGAGGGTAAAGTTGCTGATAACGGCGCAGATAAAGGAAATCGTCCCGGCATAAACCAGTCTCAGGCCGAAAAAGTGGGTCATCAGGTTCATGACGACAAAATCGATTGCAGCACCCAGCGCGCCGACTGTTGCGAATTTCAAAAAACGAACTCGTTCTTTATTTCCAGTCAAAATCATTAAATACCCAGTTTTTGCTTGAAGTATGGGACGGTCTTGCGAATGCCCTCGGCCAGCGAAATCTTCGGTTCCCAGCCGAGGATCTGACGGGCGCGCGTGATGTCGGGGCGGCGCTGCTGCGGGTCACGCACACTGCGCGCGTCCCTGACGAAAGTGATGCCAGCCGGATTGCCTACGATCTCGTTAATGGTCTCCGCAAACTGCAGGATCGTCATTTCAGTCTGGTTGCCGATATTGACCGGCAGGTGCTCGTCGGAATGCAGCAGCCGGATGATGCCGTCGACCAGATCGTCAACATAACAAAATGAGCGCGTCTGGCTTCCATCGCCATAGACGGTCAGCGGCTGGCCGAGCAGCGCCTGCTTCAACAGATTGGGCAGGGCGCGCCCATCCTCCAGATCCATGCGCGGGCCGTAGGTGTTGAAGATGCGCACGATGCGCGTGTCGACGCCATGGGCGCGGTGATAGGCCATCGTCAGTGACTCGGCAAAACGTTTGGCTTCGTCGTACACCGCGCGCGGCCCGACCGGATCCACGTTGCCGGCATAGCTTTCCACCTGCGGGTGGACGAGCGGATCGCCGTAGATCTCACTCGTCGAAGCCAGCAGGAAGCGAGCCCGGTTGCTGCGCGCCACGCCGAGACAGTTGTGAGTCCCGAGCGCACCGGCCTTCATGGTCTGGATGGGCAGGTTGAAGTATCCGGATGGCGATTGGGGGTTGGGACTGGCCGGCGAGGCAAAATGCAGGACAGCATCCACCTTGCCGGAGATGAAGATGTAATTCGAGACGTCGTGTTTGCGAAAGGAGAACTTCTCGTTTCCCAACAGGTGGGCAATGTTCTCGCGGTTGCCCGTAATGAAATTGTCCAGCCCGATGACTTCATGCCCGTCCGCCAGCAGGCGATCACACAGATGTGAGCCAAGAAACCCCGCGGCTCCGGTAATTAGAATACGCATTTGATTTCCTCTTTTTTTATTCGCGCGGACATCGTACCCTTTGGGTAGCGGCGACCGAGCAGAGCGAGATCGCAGTCGCAGCGCGCTTCGTCTGCGGACTGTGTCCTCCGCTCAGCGCGATGGCTCGCGCGAGGATGGTTACTGCCAGTCAACTCTTGTGACCAGCCCGTCGCCGGTCACCTGGTACGCCTGTCCGTTGCCGCTGTCCACCAGCCACAGATTGCCCTGATAGACGACCGCGATAAAGTCGCCGGCCTGCCCGTCGATTGGATCCGGCGCCCAGGCGGGCGTCTGCGGCTCGAGCCCAGGCGCGTCATTGGCGGGGAAGATCGTCCGCCGGTTCGAGCCATCCCGGTCCATCACGACCAGCCGGTAGCGGCTCGTCTCACTTTGCGAAGGAAAGATGGACTGCAGGTACGCGACCTGGTACTGGCGCTCCCGCGAGCTGGATTGCAGGGACGAGGCCGCCGGATAGGCAAACATTCCCGTCTGCTGGGCAAGGTCCACGGTTGCATCGTTGTCGAACGAGGTCGCCCGGAGGTCAAAGAAAGGCGAGTCTTCCTCGCTCACCAGACTCGGCGGGGGTGCATGGGAGACAAAATAAAGAGTCTTCCCATCCGCGCCCCAGGCCAGGGAAGGCAGCCAGGCCCAGTCGCTGTGGGTGTTGAGGGGTGTGATATCCAGCAGGGGCTTGAGATATTTCGCGTCCATGTCCACCAGCCCGATGCCATCCGGCCGGGCAAAGGCGAGTCGCCCTTCGTTTGAGAAAGCAAACGTCATACCCCACCAGCCGTAGACGCCGCCGCTGCTGGCATCCAGAACCTTTCGCTTCTCGCCGGTGGTAATGCTGTAGCGATGCAGGTCATTGTTGGCCTGCCAGCCGGGCGCCGTGGCGCGCGGCTCGACTGTGGAATACGCAATCGAATTTGTGCCCGGGATCCAGTCGGCAAAATGGACGACATTGGAGATGCCGGTGCTGAAAGGCTTGCCGGGCGGGTCCGTTCGTACGGCCCACAGGGTGTTGATCTCTTTGTCGGCAGGTTTGGTCGATTTGCGGGTGAAGACCAGATATCTTCGATTGGGCGCCAGCGCGAAGATGCGCCCATCGAGGTCGCCCGTGGTGACAAGGGCCGTCCGGTTGGCCGTGGAGGTATCGATGGTCCAGGCATTGCCGCCTGAAAGATAGACCAGCCGCCCGGGGAGCGGCAGCGGCGCAAAGGAGGACTGCGCGCCGACCATCATGATCTCGGGGATGGCCTCCTGCAGGATGACCGACTTGACGGCCGCCCGGCTGATCTCGACCTCGTTCTCGAGCACGCGCCGATAGGTCAGCTCCTGCCTGCCATTGACGCCGGCCTGCACAAGCCGGGTCTCCCCTTCGGGTAGAGACTCATTGCGGACGACCTGTCTCTCGAACGGGATGATCTGTTCCTCCGTCTCGAACACTTCCCTGACGCGCGTCAGCGTGATGGAATTGCCGTCGCCCAGGACGGTGTAAGCCGGCGGTTCGATGCGGTCCTGCGCTCCGACCGTCACGCCGGCCGTCTGCAGAGCCTGGGTCACGGTGCTGCCGGCCGGGATGGTGACACTGCGTGTCCCGCCGTCCGCGCTGATGCTGACGGTGATGTCCGCGCCGGTCACCTGGGGGGAACGACAGCCGACCAGCAAAGATAGTGCCAGTAGAACGGCGAGCAGGCTTGTCCTGAGTGTGAGCGAAGGGCAGAGGTGGAGTGAGATGCGTGGCATGGGGTCGGCTTGGGGCGTTGGCGTTGCTCAGCGCGAAGTATTGTATAATCCCTGCGCTATCGAACGCGTCCGGTGATTGTCATCACGCCGCCGGTAATGGAAATGCTTTCGATCCGCAAGCCGGTCGCCACCGGGCCGAGCGGACCGGTGTAGGCTTCCTCGATCATTGCAGTGAGAGCGCTCTTCAAGCCCTCAGGCGCCGGGAAGGGACCAAAATCGGCGGATTTGATCTCGATCAGCGGTTTGCCTTCGGCATCCACCCCGACCTGCACGATGATGCCGATGTTCGCCGCAAAAATGCCCTGCTGGGTTTTGCCGTAGATCTGCATCTGGCCATCCCGCAGATAAACCTGCGGGTCCGTGATCAGCGGCTTCTTATCTGACTGCTGCAGGCTTGGGTCGGTCTGCATGCGGGCAGCCAGATAGGATGTGATCTGGGGCTCGGTAAGGTTGATGGTGACCACGCCGGTTTCGACACCCGCTTCGATCGCCCGCCTGAGTTCCTCTTTGATGCTTTCGGCCGCCTCGGCGGACACGGGGATCGGCGGCAGACTGGAGTAATCGGGCCCGCCGACGAAAATGGTGCAGGCCAGCGACGTCAGAACGAGCACGAGCAAAAAAATGGGTAAAGCAACTTGTTTTTTATACATGAACTATCATCCGTATTCCGTAGTACTTGTTCGAAAATCGTAAATCATAAATCGCCAATCGTAAATCGTTAAGCGGAGCAATTATAGCATGAGCGACTCTCAACCTCTCCCGGCCGAAAACGCCGAAGCTGAACTGCCACTGTCGATGAAACTGGAGGCGCTCCTGTTCGTCGCGCCGGAACCGGTGACGACTGCCCAGCTGGCGACTGCGCTGGATGTGTCTCCCTCCGTGGTCGAACGCGGCCTGCATGAGCTGGACGCTTCGCTCGCGACCCGCGGCCTGCGCCTGCAGCGCAACGCGGGACGCTTCCAGCTGACGACCGCGCCGCAGCTGGGTGAACTGATCGAGCGCTTCCTCGGCCTGGAAGCGACGACTCACCTGAGCCGGGCCGCGCTCGAAACCCTGGCGATCATCGCCTACCAGCAGCCGGTCACGCGCCCGCAGATCGATTCGATCCGCGGCGTCAACAGCGACAGCATGTTGAAAAGCCTGCTCAACAAGGGATTGATCCTGGAATCGGGCCGCTCGGACGGCCCCGGGCGCCCCTTCCTGTATTCCACCACCCCCGAATTCTTACAGCACTTTGGCCTGAACTCGATCCTCGAGATGCCCGCGCTGGTGAAGCCCGAGGAGGAAGGCGAGACCCACGACGAGATGCTGAAGGGGTAATAGCGGTCTGCCGCGCGCCTGTATCGAAAGTATCAGTCCTGACGGTCAAGATACTTTTGGGTCTTCTTCCTGTATTCCGGGGCCAGCAATCTGTTGGCAATCGTATCGAACAGATAGGAAAACCTGGGAATACCAAAGGGCGGCTGTTTTCCTTTCGGCTGGTGAGGGGCATCAGGTAAGGTGATATCACTTACTGCGATGCCCTCAGTCTGAGGCGGGACGCACTCCATGACAATTCCTGAACGATCGGCGATATAGGTTTCGTCGTAATAGCCGGCTTCTACGCGGGCGCGGCTGAACTGAGCTTTGTGTTTCAGCAAAGCCGGATACATGGCAGAAAGCATCACCAGGGAAAATCCGGGATGGGGAAGAGACGAACGAAATGTCCCTGTCCCGGCTGCGTGCGCGACCGGCACTCCCAAAAAGGCTGCTTGCCTGCGCAAATATTCTCCAAAAGTCCCGGCGGAGGCATTCCGAAGCCATTGGACTAGAGCTCCGGCATTCCCGCTCAGAAGTTGCTGTCCGTCCCCGAAAACAAATGTCGAATCGAGGGCCCTGGGCGGGCAGCTGCTGATCACCATGAGCTGGACCTTGCCCGCATATTGTTTCCACAACCCCGGATGAGCAACATCCCAGCAAATCAGAAAACCTATCTTTCCCAGTTCCGTGTCTGCAACCGTAATGTTTGTCCCTTTCTGGAAGTATGCTCGTTCCCAGATCCAGGGATAGTTTTTGTCGTAATGCCACTGGCGTCCGTCCGGGGCAGCCAGAAGCAGGGTGTTATAGATTTCATTTTGATCTTTACGAAGGAATGACCCGGCCAGATGAACATGATATTGAGCCGCCGTTTTTCTCAGCCAGGCGGCAGTCGGGCCGTCGAAAGGCTCGGCGCGTGAGTAGTTCTGATCATTATATTCATACCCCGTATTGAAAACCTCGGGTAAGACCACGAGCTGCGCGCCCCTTTCGACACACTGAAGGACAAAGCTTTTAGCTTTTGCCAGTCTCTCCTGTGAAGGGGCCGGGCAGGCGTCCATTTGAACAACTGCAACTTTGACTGATTTTGACATGGGACTACCTGAGCTTTCGTGCTAATTCATGAATGCGCTCGACTGCCTCTCTAGCCGTTATCCCCTGGGAAGCCATATGCCGGACCTCGCCGGTTTCATGGATCGCTCGTCCCCTGCAAATATTATCCGGATCGGCTTCGTTCCACTTCTGCACCACTTGCTCTGTCCTTGGATGCCCGCTGGCCAGCATATGGTCCACCTGCAGGATTTGTACAACAGTCTCAAGCTCCGGGTTCTCGGGTGGAAAAGCCCCGATCTGCTTCCAGCGAAAGTATGGAGATAGATCAAGGAGGTTGGTGCTGCCGGCCCACGCGTCCGGGGCGGTGTATCGGATGGTTTTCAGGCCGGCCATGCAAATGGCACCCATGCAGAGCGGGCAGGGTTCCACCAGGCTGAAAAGCTCAAGCGCATGAACATCCACCTTGGCCCAGTCGAGAGCGAGCAGTGCATTGATCTCTGCATGGGCCAGCGGTCCGCCGGCGATCTGATTCTGCCTGCCGTCCCGCGCCGCGCGGCTCAGATTGCGTCCCTGTGAGATTATGCGTCCTTCGGCATCGGTGATGACAGCCGCGATAGGCACCGAACCTTCGCAATAGGATTGCCAGGCAAGTTCAAGACATGTTTGCCAGGGCTTTTCCAGTGAGTCCCACATGTTCGTTCTCCTTTTGGTGAATGCAGCCCCAGCCTGTTAGGCGCTGGATACATGCTCCGGCAAGCTCCCGCCCGATTCCCTGATATGAAAACCAGACATGATTAACTCCGCAGGAAATCAGGAGTGCTTGTGAGACTATGCCGCAAGGAAGCGCTCCAGCCTTGTACGGGCTTCCGCCATCCTGCTGACCAGTTCATTGTAGCTCATCGCATGGCCAGGGGCGTCAATCGACAAGAGCGAACATTCCAGAGTGACGGCCTTCAGGCCGTCCTTGTCCAGTGCACCGAAAAAGCCGGAAAAATCCAGCTCTCCTTCCCCCGGAAAGACGTGTGTCCGGCCGGCGCTGAAGTCGCTGAGATGGATCGTTCGAATACTCTTTCCGAGTATTCGGGCAGCCTCGACAATATCGATTCCTATCTGGGCGTAGTGGGTTGTATCAAGGGTGACATTCAAACCGTTTGTCTCGACGAATGCCTTGAGTTCAGCAGGGGTGGTCAGAGGAACGAAGTATCCGTTGAAGAAAGGCATGTTTTCGATACAGACAAATGAACATTCCCTGCGATACTTCTCAAGTGAACGGACAATCTCATCCGAGATCTTTTCCCACCATCCTGCGGGCGGCTGGCCTTCGATATGCGGTGTATGGAATACCAGACAGTCGGGAGCATATCCCATTGCCCCCAGATGCTGATCGAGCATGGGATTGATGAAGCCCAGCGTGGAACGCTCATCTTCAAGGACGCCGCCAGCATCATGAATGCTGCTGATCTTCAGCCCTGATCGTTCCACCATCCGGACGACGCGTTGGACGGGCATGTCTCTCAGGTGCTGGGCTACTGCCCATTCTTTTCTTTCCCAGAACAGGTCCAGCTCGATGTTCTGAAAGCCTGCTGCAGCGATGATCTCCAGCACCTGTTCGAATGGCTGCAGGTATAAGTTTGCAGTGGCAGCAGAGAATTGCATTGCCGGCCTTTCGCTAAAACAATATCAGCTCAATTCCCACGATGGCGATGCCCACCACGATGACCGCCCAGGCACTGGTCCAGCCCGGAAGATCTGCGCGATCGCCCGGACGCGCCGGGAATCTTGACTCTAGCCACTGCGATAGAACTGCGATCAGAAAAATGATGAGCGCGCCAATGGCGACATACAATCCCCACATCCTGATTTCCTGTGGACTGGAAACAAGCTGGTAGGCAACAATCGCCAGTAAATAGGGGAGCAGTCCTCCCTCAAGCACGAGCGCGCGTCCGATCAGGCTGCTGTCTGCGCCGAAGTCGATCGAGCGGAAGGCCGCAACCGCCAGGAATATGCCGATTCCGACGAGCACCGCGCCTACGCCGATCACCAGCGCCCGAGGAACGCCCAGCCAAATGAGATCGGTGGAGTCGCCGCCCGTCTGCAGGAGCGCGTCGATCGAGGCGTAGAGACCGCCTTTGGCCAGTGCCATAATCGCAATCACCAGGCAGAGAAGTGCCCAGCTCCGCTGCCGCCACCGCCAGACCAGCGCCGCCAGCAGCAGGGCCAATAGACTCTCGAACAGGATCCCTGCCCAGCTCGTCAGGATCGGGTAACCGGGGCTGGGACTGTAATAGGTGTATGACCAGGTGAAGGGATGCAGTACGATGCGCGCCACCGTCCCGCCAGTTGCCCAGATCACGATCGCGTGACCCAGTTCGTGCACGGCCGTGGCCAGGTTATAGCCAATCGCGAAGGACCCAAATAGGAAAAGACTCAATCGAAACAGCCGGCTTTTATCGCTGATCATTTTGTCTCCATGAAGCTGCCAGAATGCCGGCTACTCGCGGCGGCGCGGGAACAATTCCGAAAGGAAGCGCTCGAGTCCATCGCCCCATCTTTGCAGCGTGCTGCTGCGCTCCCATTCCGGGATGATTTCGGCAATGATATAAATCAGGCTGCCCAGGAGCGGGAAGAACAAAATGATGAAGATCCAGATGAACGGCCGCCGCGTCCGAACGACATGGACTGCAAGCACGATCTGCAGGATGACGGTGCCGATTCCAAGAAAATATGTCATGTTGTGTCAGCCTTTCTGAAGAGTGAACGTTTTTATGACGATGCAGGCTCGTTCGCTCGTATGGACTTTCGAGACAGTGTTAATCAACGCGAATTGAAAGACATCACTGATTGTTCGTCTGGCACCTGCCGGTACTGCCAGCGTCGAATAGCAGGGCTGAACAATGCCCGGCTCGTGTAGCAGAGATACTGGCTACATCGTATCGCCGCCCATGTTCGTCAACTCGGCAATATAGGGCAGCGTTCGGTAGTGATTGTCATAATCCAGCCCGTAGCCAACCACCCAGACGTCCGGAATTTCGAAACCGATGTAATCGACCGGAAAGTCCAGGCTGACGTTTGCGCGCTTTTTGCGTACCAGCGCGCAGGTCCGCAGGGAGGCCGGCTCCCGCTCTCGGAGCGTGCGGCAAAGGTGATTGAGAGTGCTCCCGCTGTCGATGATATCTTCGACGATCAGGATGTGCTGATCTTTAATAGGCTCGCGGGAATCCATCAGGATCCTGACCTCGCCGGTGGATGTACTCCGGATGTAACTGGTCAGAGCCATGAAGTCGACGATGTGGGGCGTCTGCAGGTGACGGGTCAGGTCCGCGATAAAGATGAATGCTCCCCGCAAAATTCCCAGGATCAGCAGTTGGTCCACGTCCCGGTAATCGGCATCGACCTGTCGGGCCAGCTCGCCCACACGTCGGGCGATGTCTTCGGAGGAGATCAGGGTCCTGGAATTACCGGGCAGAAGTTTAGTCATAGTGGGTCACCGTTTGGAATACAGGAATGTGATGGGCGAGGAGCTTTGTCCGGCCGTACTGAGAAGATTGTGGCACGTCCCAAAGGCTTTTGCAACTGACAAATATCACGATTTCCCGGCAAAATGGACGAGGTGCAGGGCAGCAGCC
>JBAVVF010000641.1:0-8679 GCA_049697155.1 Anaerolineales bacterium | reverse complement strand
GGCGGGGATGGCAAGTGTGTAGCGGGTCCAGGTATCTGCGATATCCCACAGGACATGGTCGCTGTACTGCCCGCTGAAATCGTACAGTCCGAAGACCCAGATGGCTTCCAGCCCGATGGGAATCAGGAGGATCAGCCGCCGCGTGATTTCGTTATCGGCCAGGAGAAAACTGCAGAAGGCGGCCAGTGACATGAACGAAAAGGCTAGCGAGGCCAGCTGCAGGGCCGACATGACCGATACTTCCAGGTCGGAGATGGGATGGCCCATGAGTACGTACATTTCCATCCATTCATGCGCGGCGTGTACCAGCCCGAAGCCTGCCAGCGGCGGCAGCGCCCGGCGCAGGCGCACATCCGAAGCGCGCCCACCTTCCGCCGCGACCAGTAGGGCCATACTGAAAAAGGCCAGTCCGTAGATGAAGTAGATCGGTACGATGTAGGGTACACCCAGGATCACGGTCAGCCTCGTTTGACCTTCAAGTTATTCCTCTACCTATTCGACTCTCAACCGGCTGCCACACGTGCGGCAGAAGCGGTCTCCCGCATGGGCCCGCGCGCCGCATTCGTGACAGTAGTCCTGCCCGTCCTCTTCCTGGGCAACCTGACGGCGGCGTCTGCGCGGCCGGGCTTCTGCCGATTGGGTGGACCGCCAGTAGGTAAACAGGGCAATCCCGATCAAGGCCAGTCCAAACCCGCCGATGATCCATGGCAGGTTGGCGATGGAGACGCGTCCGGGAGTGTCCGGTCCCACCGGCTCCGAGGGCTGAACCTCATCGGCCTTATCCGGATCGGTCAAAGCCGTGGAGGTTCGCTGGTATTCAAGTTCGAAACGGAAGGAATTTCCCATTTTCAGGTCAGTCTGGGTAAGTGTCCCGGTTGTGATCAATCCATTGGCAGTCGTTTCGGTTTTCTGTAAAACGGGAGAGGTGACCAGTTCTGTGCTGTCCGCCGGGACAAGGATCGTGATATTGAATTCCTTTACGGAATAGTCGCCAAACCATTGATACTTGAACTCACGTTTGTTTCCATCCCGTACGAGCGGCTGATAATATTCAATGCGATGGGGATTATAAGAGTCTACGTTCAGCGTAATGGTCTGCCAGTTCCCCTGTTCCACGGGCTCCGTGAAATCCTTGTTGAACAGGCTGCCGTCCTGTTCCACTGCCACAGCGATCAGATTTCCATCCTTGGGGAAGCGCAGAGTCACAGTTGCAGGGAGGGAGGTGTCCTGTGAGACGACAAATTGATTGATCACGAGCATGCTTGGCTGGTCGTATTCCGACCAAAGCTCGATGTTGATCGAGTCCAGTTTTGTGCCGCCTTGCGCGCCTGCCGTGGAGGGGAATATCATTAATCCCAAAAGCAGGGTAAGTACAAGCCACCTGGGCATGAGTGACCTCCAAAGTCCGAAATGATTTCCTGTATCTTACCATGCAACCTATGCTGCGAATACAACAAAATACATCTCTTTGGTGGCTCCAGGGGTTTCCCCCGTAAATCCTAGTCCGCCAGTGCCCTGACCAGTTTCCAGCAGGCCCAATTGGCGGGTGTATCGATTTTATGCGTTTGGGCGGCATTCACCACCGCGCCGCAGATCGCGTCGATCTCAGTCGGCGCGCCGCGCAGGACATCCTGCAGCATGGACGAATGATTGGCGGCGGTTTTGCGGGCCACCTCCTCCGCCGCGGCAACCGGATCGGGGAAAGGCAGATCCACGTTTTCGGCTTTCGCAACGTTCGCAGTTTCAACAGCCAGGGTCCCCATCATTTGACGGGCCGCGGGGCGTTCCAGCAGTTCACCGTTCGGGACGCGCAGCAGGGCGGTCAACGGATTGATCGCGGCGTTGATCACCAGTTTTCCCCAGACCAGTGACTGAGCATCTTCGACAACATTCACATTGAATTGGGCGGATCGCAGGACCGTCTCGAGCGGACCGAGGGCCGGATTCTGCTCGATCGAGATGGTCCCCTCCCCGCCGACCCGCACCCGCCCCGGCCCGAGCAGGGTCGCGCCGGTGGTGGTCGTGCCCAGGGCGACGCGACCCCGGCCGAGGCTGCGCGCGAGCGTCTCGCGGTTGCCCAGCCCGTTCTGGAGCGTGACGGCCAATCCATCCTCGGCCAGACATTCCTTGAGCTGGACGGCAGCATGCTCCGTCTGCCAGGCCTTGACCAACACGAGCGCGTACTTTATTCCCGGACATTTCCGCGGGTCATCTATGGCGCGAACTTCAAAATGATGCTCCTCGCCATTCGCAAGCATACGCGCTCCGTGGGCACGCAGCGCCTCCAGCCCTGCCTGCCAGGAACCAAGCATGGTGATCGGGTGTCCCGCCTGCGCCAGCCGCGCGGCAAAGAGCGTCGCGAGCGCGCCCGTGCCGACAATGAGAATGTTGTTCATTATAAATTCAGGTGACAGTCACCTATTCGATTACCCGATATCTTTTAGCAGCAGTTCCCATTCTTTGTCGTCCATCTCGACGATATGTTCCTGAGCGGGGAAGCGTTTCGTTTCCACGTCTTCGATGTAATCGGCGAAGGCCCGCTGCATCTCGTGGTGGAAGTTCGCGTACTTCTTGACGAACTTCGGCGTGAAGCGGTCGAACAGGCCGAGCACGTCATGCGTGACCAGGACCTGGCCGTCACAGCCCGCGCCGGCGCCGATGCCGATGGTCGGGATGGAGAGCTTCTGCGAGATCAGCTCCGCCAGCCGGGCCGGGACCGATTCGAGCACGAGGCTGAAGCAGCCGGCCTCTTCGAGGGTCAGCGCGTCCTCGACCAGCCGTCTGGCGGCGATGGCGGTCTTGCCCTGGGCCCGGAACCCGCCCAGCTGGTTGACCGACTGGGGCGTGAGCCCGATGTGCCCCATGACGGGGATGCCCGCGCCGGTGATCGAGCGGATCGCGTCGGCCCGTGCCCGCCCGCCTTCGAGCTTGACTGCGTCCATGCCGCCCTGCTGCAGGAAACGGCCGGCGTTGCGCGTGGCCTCCTCGACCGAAACCTGGTAGGACATGAATGGCATATCGCCGATCAGCAGCGCGGACCTGGCGCCGCGTGCGACCGCCCGGCAGTGATGGAGCATCTCCTCCATGGTGACCGGCAGGGTGTTTTCGTAGCCGAGCACGACCATCGCCAGCGAATCGCCGACCAGGATGGAATCGATCCCGGCCCGGTCCACAGCCATAGCCGTAGGATAGTCGTAGGCGGTCAGCATGGTAATGGGCTCGCCGCGTTCCTTCTTCTGGCGATAGGTAAGGGTAGTGACTTTTTTACGCGCAGGCGCGCGGGTGGAAATGGGAGCAGGTGTAGACATGGTATCCTCCGAATAGGTAGGAGCCGTTTGGTGCGGTCGTCCCCTCGTCGCCGCCACGTTTACAGCTTCAGAAATTTGCCGTCGCGTTCACGCAGGGCGGATACGCGCGGCCTTCACTATGTTCGTGATTATTCCACAAAACTTACTTTTCGGACATGGCAGGATCGTTAAATCTTTCGTGGAAAAACAACTGTTTTGCCACGGATTCACACGGATTGCACAGATTTGTTTTTTTATTCATCCGTGAGAATCCGTGTAATCCGTGGCGAAGAATCCTTTATCGAAAATTAGCCTGTAAAAATTGAATGAATCCGGCAAGTGGCAGTATAATCATCCGGGAAAGTTCCATCCAATTTTTCTTAAGCTGCCAGGTCATGGCAACAAGGAGAGAGAAAATGAGAAAAATGTTTGGCTTTATGATCGGCATTGTGCTGGGGGGGCTGGTGGGTTCGACGATTGCATTATTGCTGGCTCCCGAATCGGGCGAACAGATGCGTGCGGAACTGCGTTCACGCGGCGCGGCCTTCTTCGATGAGGTCCGTACTGCCGCCGACGAGCGCAAGATCGAGCTGCGCCAGAGACTGGATGCGATGCGCGAGCCGCGGGTCGAGGGGCCGGAGTAAGAAGTACACAGGTAAAACGTAAACAGGTAGACAAGCAGGACTTGTTTACCTGTTTTGTTTATGTGGCTGGGGCAGGGTCTTTGGAAGGCCATGCCGAGCAAAATGCCTTGTCTTCCTATGAGCTACGATAACCGGGTGAGTCAGCAATGAACAAATCAGCTAAAATCTCGTATTTCCTTTTTATGCTTCTCGTTGTTCTTGGTGCATATATAGGGATATTTCATGAAAATGAACTTCGCTCCATTTTCGGATATCCGAAGGTTTTTGTAGAGATCGAGAATGGAAACTCAGCACTCTTGAAATTGCTGCTCCAGCAACAGGATTTTTCGAACAGTTATCATTGGTACAATCTTGTAACTGATCAAACCGATTATCTGCCCAGGGTTGAAAACAATTACCTCGAAGAAGGGAGCTTTACGTGGTTTGTTGGTTACTACAACAGACGCTGGGTTCGCGTCACGGAATTCGTGAAAAGGTATGAAACTCCAGAAACTGCATCCAATGAAATGGCAGTTCCCCTGCTTCAACATAAATCTGTAGATATGTTATTGGACGTAAACCTCATAAAAGCTGCGAAACTTCAAAGATCTCAATGTGCACGTCTCGCTGAACAAGTTGCCTTTTGCTCTGTTGTGATCCGAAATTCTGCAATTGTCATTCGATTAGACCTGGAACTGGAACCATATATAGATAGTCATGTTGTTGAGGAGATTCTGAATCCACTGCTGGAAATACTTGAGAAGAGAATGGGGAGCTAGTCCCTCTGGCGCATGGTCTTCGCATAGCCCTCGCCGAGACGGCAGCATTTTCCAGGCGGGGAAAGTCAAGGTCCCAGGCAGGAAAGACTAAGTTCCCAGGCTGGGAAGGTAAAGCTTTCATGCAGGGAACATCAACTTCCCAGGCAGGAAAGATCAACTTTCCAGGCAGGGAAGATAAAGTTCACAGGCAGGAAAATTCAAGTTCCTAGGCGAGGAAGATCAGGTTTCTAGCCTGGAAAGATCAAGATTCTAGCCTGGGAAGGTAAAGTTTTCAGGCAGGAAAAGCCAAGTTCCCAGGCGGGAAATACGGAAAGACTCGCTGGCGCATGGTCTACCGCTTCGCGTCACACGTCCAAACCTGCGGTCAATTTTCGGCGGGGACGGGGGTCCCTCGCCGAGCTTCGCGAAGACCTACGCCGAACCGGGAGCCGTGCCAGGCAAAGAACTTTACTTGTGTACCTGCCTACTTGTGTACCTGCCTGTCTGCCTGTAGAACTCTTCCGCCCTTTGCATATTGTGCCGGTACTCGGCGCGGGAGGCGATGATCTCCCGGTTCAAGCCTGCGGCTGCCTGCCGCAGGTTTTTGTTTTCGAGGGCGGAGATGATCGCATCTGCGATGGCCTGCGGATCCTTCGGATCGAACAGTAACCCGTTTTCGCCTGGCGTGATCCATTCCCGGATGGATTCCAGGTCGCCGGCGACGGGGAAGCAGCCGCAGGCGATCCCTTCGAGCAGGCTGTTCGGCGTCCCGTCGTGGAGGCTGGGCGAGGCAACGATCTGCGCCCGGCGGAAGGCCTTGGCCATTTCAAAATGGGACAATGCAGGCAGTAACTCAACCGCGTGACCAATTCCCAACTCCCGAATCCATTGGACCGCCTGCGATTCCCCTTCCATCAGCGCGAAGAGAAACTTCGCTTCAGGTTGTTTTGCCAAAACAAGTGGGACTGCCTGGAAGAAAGCCTCGTTGCAGACGTAGGGACGGAAGCCGCGCGGGTTGATGACCACCGGCTCCTCCACCGGTTTTTCCGGCGGGTAAAAGACCTCGCTCCGGATGCCGCCGTTGCCCGGCGCGACCAGGGCGGGCCTGCCCGGCTCGAAGCCCCACTGCTTCGCCAGCCGGACGTCGCGCTGGCAGTCCGCGTGGAGTGCGTCGGCGACCTGCATCGTCCAGCGCGTGTAGTGGCTCATCAGCCGCGTGGAGGGCGCGTGCAGGGTGAAGTCGTTGCCCCAGGTGGAGACGACCAGCGGCGCGCCCGTGTAGGCATCCGCGGCCAGCATCCCCTCGTAGGGGATCCGCATGGCATGGATCAGGTCGGGCTTGACGCGCTCGATGAAAGCGCGCAATCTGTCGGCGGCGCGGCGGATTGTCAGCGGGCCCAGCCAGTGCCGGAGGACGGTGCGCAGGCCGAGGGTCCGGGCCGAGCCGGTGCCGGGGCGCTGCGTCGTCTTCCGGAAGGAACTGAAGGCCACCGGGATGACCTCCAGCCCGTTCAGCGGAAAGTCCACCGAGCAGGCAAAGGTGGAGGCGAGGAACACCTCGTCACCGCGCTCGACGAAATGACGGATCCAGTTTTGGGCGATAGGGGAGCGGCCGTCAGCCACGAAGAGTAGTCGCATAGCTATCGGATTATACGTCATTGCCCGAAGTGCTGAGACGCGGTATATTTGCAAGCCATGGGCAAGGCTAGCATCCTGGTCGTGGAAGATAATATGGACAACTATGAGCTGGTGCGTTTCATCCTGGAGCGCGCCGGCTACGACGTTTTCCTGGCAGTCAACGGCCGGGACGGTGTGTCCGCAGCCCGTCTGCAGCAGCCTGACCTGATCCTGATGGACCTCGGCATGCCTGAAATGGATGGATGGGTTGCCACTCAAAAAATAAAGTCGGATGAGGCGACCAAGTCGATCCCCTTGTACGCCCTGACGGCCCATACGCTGCCGGGCGAGCGCAAGCGTGCCATGGAGGCAGGCTGTGACGGTTACGTCTCGAAGCCCATTCGTATGGAGAAGTTTTTGGGTATGATCGAGGGAGCATTCGTCAGGAATAAACAAACAAACTCGTAAGCCGCATGGAATCAGCTGATGAAGATCCGCTCATGCGGGAAAACAACTTGAATAAAGAGGTATGACAACATGAAACAAATCTGTGTGATCGGCGTTGGGTACGTGGGACTCGTGACTGCGGCCTGTTTTGCCGACTTGGGCAATCGCGTGATTGCTCTCGACGTCGACGAGCAGCGCGTCGCAAATCTCAAAAAGGGGATCATGCCGATCTACGAGCCGGGGCTCGAAGAGCTTGTCCGGCGCAATACCAAAAGCGAACGCTTATCCTTCACCACGTCCTATGCCGAAGCCCTCAAAAGCGCGGAGTTTGCGTTTATTGCCGTGGGGACGCCCTCGGGCGTGGACGGCAATGCAGACCTGCAATATGTGGACTCAGCTGCACGTTCGATCGCCAAGAACATGACGGCGCCGCTGATCATCATCAATAAATCCACGGTGCCGATCGGGACCGGGGACTGGGTGGCCGACATCGTGAAGAGCGCCCAGCCCAGACCGGTCGACTTTGCCGTGGTGTCCTGCCCGGAATTCCTGCGGGAAGGCTCGGCGATTGCCGATTTCATGAGCCCCTACCGTAACGTGATCGGCTCGCTGGACCGGGACGCGGCGAACAAGGTGGCCCAGCTGCATCTGCCGCTGCGGGCGCCCATCGTCATCACCGACTTGCGGACGGCCGAGATGATCAAGTATGCCAGCAATGCGTTCCTGGCCACGAAGATCTCCTTCATCAACGAGCTGGCGGACCTGTGCGAGCTGGTCGGCGCGGACGTGAAGGAAGTCGCGGCGGGCATGGGCTACGACGCGCGCATCGGCCGCTATTTCCTCGACGCGGGCCTGGGTTGGGGCGGATCCTGCTTCCCCAAGGACGTGGAGGCCCTGGCCTACATGGCCAAAGAGAAGGGCTTGAACCCGCGCATTTTGAACCAGGTCATGGACGTTAATTATGACCGCCGCCAGGCCGTGGTCGGGCATCTTGAAAAGCTGCTGGGCGGCAGTTTGGAAGGCAAGACGATCGGACTGCTCGGCCTGGCATTCAAGGAGAATACCGACGATATGCGCGACGCTCCCTCCATCGATATCGCCAACTCGCTCATTGTCGTAGGTGCAAAGGTGCGCGGCTACGATCCGGTTGCGCGCCAGACGGCTGCTCCCCTGATGCCCGCGGTGGAGATCTTCGATGATGCCTACAAAATGGCCGCAGGCTGCGATGCGCTGGTCGTTGTGACACCCTGGAATGAATTCAAGCAGCTCGATCTGGAAAAGGTCAAGGGCCTGCTCGCCTGTCCGGTCATTTACGACGGCCGCAACATCTACGATCCTGCCCTGATGAAGGAAATGGGATTTGCCTATCGGGCGATCGGGCGAGGACTCAACGGTCATTAGTTTAGTAGTTGCTTAGTTTTGTGGTTCTGTAGTCTCCGGTCGGATAGTCAGGTACAATTTCCTTGCTATCCGACCTTTCCTTTCAACTCCAGAACCGTTCAACCACCTAACGCGCCAATTGCTAAACTACCAAACTATCAAACTACTCAACTATCAAACTACATGACTACTCCACCAATCTGCAACTACGAAGACTCCGACTACCAGGCCTCCTTCTGGGACAAAGGCGGACGCGAGTACGAGGACCGCGCGGAAGCGATTGCCCTCCGGCGGCTCCTGCCGAAACGCGGACGCCTCCTCCTGGAACTGGGCGCGGGGGCCGGGCGGAATACGCCGCGCTACCTCGGCTTCGAGCGGATCGTCCTGCTCGATTATTCGCGCACGCAGCTCGAGCAGGCTCAGGGACGGCTCGGGAAATCCGACAAATATATCTACGTCGCAGCGGATGCCTATCGTTTGCCGTTTGTCGACGGGCTGTTCGACGCAGCCACGATGATCCGCGTCCTGCACCACATGGCCGATGCACCGGCCGTGCTGAGACAGGTA
>JBAVVF010000640.1:0-4472 GCA_049697155.1 Anaerolineales bacterium | reverse complement strand
GCCCTTCCTGGCCCCGTTCCATTCGCTCGTGGCCTGGACGTTCGCGACCTTTATCGTGGGCCACGTCTACATGACAACCACCGGCGCAACCCCGCTTGAAAGCATCCGCGGCATGATCACCGGCTACGAAGAGGTGGAAGTGCACGAGCATGCGGAAGAGGCAAGCGAGAAGTAAATGTGGTCTCGATACGGCGGCGCTGGTCGAGACGTTCCGTCGAGACCCGCCACCTACTCGACCACCGTTTAAGAAGGAGAACCTTATGACAACTGCTCCTATGACAAAGAAAAGCATTTTCAAGCGCCCTGAGAAACCTTACGTGCATCCATATTTCGGGGGAATGGTACTGGGAATCGTTCTGTTCCTGGCGCTGCTCTTCACGGGGAACGGACTCGGCTCGTCAGGCGCCACCGCCCGCATCGACGCGGCAATCGTGGACGCCATTTCACCTTCCCATGTGGACAATAATCCCTATCTATTGAAGATGGCTGGCGGGGACAAAAACCCGTTCGACGATTGGATCCTGCCTGTATTCTTCGGCGCGCTGCTTGGCGGCTTTAGCTCAGGTTGGTTCAATGGACGCCTGAAATTCATGACCACGAAAGGTCCCAACATCTCAGACCGCACCCGCTGGCTGATGGCCTTCCTTGGCGGCGTGCTCTTTCTATATGGCGCGCGCATGGCGCGCGGCTGTACTTCGGGACAGGCGCTCACAGGCGGCGCAACCCTCTCCGCCGGTTCATGGTTGATTATGTTCGCCATCTTCGGCGGGGCATACGGGATGGCGTATTTCGTGCGGAAATTTTGGAATTAACGTCATTGCTGCGAGGGCGATAGCCCAAAGCAATCCCCACATTGGTTGGAGATTGCTTCGCTGCAAAACGCGGCTCGCAATGACACAGGAGACCTATCATGAACTTCCCCCTCTCCATTCTCACGGCAGTCAGCACCGCTAATCCGTGGACATACCTCGTCTTCGGGGTGATCGGCTTTGCCTTTGGCTTCACACTGGAAATGTCCGGCTTTGGCGACTCGCGCAAACTCGCCGCGCAGTTCTACTTCACCGAGTTGACCGTGCTCAAGGTCATGTTCACTGCTATTGTCACCGCGATGGTCCTGCTCTTCGGCGCGGTGGGACTCGGTATTCTTGACTTCAACCAGGTCTGGGTCAACACCACCTATATCTGGCCGGGCATCCTCGGTGGACTCATCATGGGCGTTGGCTTCATCGTCGGCGGCTTCTGCCCGACCACATCCCTCGCCTCCGCCTCGACGGGCAAGATCGATGGTATGCTTTTTATGCTTGGCGGATTCGTCGGCGCGTTTCTCTTCGGTGAAACCGAAAGATATTTTGACAACTGGTACAACAACGCAGGCTACTACGGTCGTTTGACTCTCGACCAGGTTTTCAACCTGCCCATCGGAGTTGTGGTACTGCTCGTGGTGTTGATGGCCCTGTTCATGTTCTGGGGCGGCGAGCAGCTGGAGCGCATCTTCGGCAGGAAGGACCTGAGCCGGGAACCAAAACTGCGGGTCGCAGGAGCGGGTGTGTTGTTCGCCCTGGCTCTGACCGTTGCGTTGATCGGCACGCCATCATTTGAGGAAAAATACAGCAAGTTAACCTTCACCCGCACGGAAACGATCCCGCAGGAAAACGGGGACCCGATCGTCAACAAACTGACCTATTCCGCGGATGAAATGCTGGAGAAGCGCCTCGTGCAGGTCAGCCCGGCCGAATTGTTCACGACCGTTTACAACCAGAATATCAATCTGGTCATGCTGGACGTCCGGACGGAAGCGGAATACAACCTTTACCATATCAAAGGCGCTCGCAACGTCTCGCTGGAGGAATTGCCAGCCATCATTCCAGACCTTCTGGCTGAGCCGCCGGCGAACACCGTCTTCGTGCTGATGAGCAACGACGAAGCCGCGGCCACCGAGGCCTGGAAACAGCTCGTCGCTTCAGCGGTCCCGAACGTCTACATCCTGGAGGGAGGCGTTAACAACTGGATTGCCTTCTTTGGAGAGCACGAGGAATTTCAGGCTGCCGCGGCGCTTGGCGACGATGAGCTCGGCTTTATTTTCCCCGCCGCGCTGGGGAGCACGTACGAATCGTGCGATCCCAATCCGGTCCACTATGAAGGACTCGAATTTGAACCAAAGATCAAGCTCGAGCTGAAGCGCGACAAATCCGGCGGCGGCTGCGGATAATAAAGGATCATCACAACTATGGAAATCACTGTTGACTTCCCGGGTGGTTCCCGCGTTGACGCTCACTTCGGAAATTTCACCGTCCCAACCGACCAGCTTCCGACGGCCAGCGCGCCGACGCCCTTCGAAGTTTTTCTTTCATCGATCGCGACCTGCGCGGGCATTTACGTGCTCGGGTTTTGCCAGAAGCGGAACCTCCCCACGGAGGGCATCCGGGTTGTGCAGCGCGTGCAGTCCAATCAGCAAACCGGCATGGTGGAGCAGATCGATATCGAAATCCATGTCCCGCCGACCTTCCCGGAGAAATACTACGACTCGCTGATTCGGGCGGCGGACTTGTGCAAAGTCAAGAAGCACCTTGAAGCACCGCCCCGTTTCAATGTGACGACTAAAGTCACGTAGAGTTACCCTTGAACGAAAAGTCCTCGCAAAATATGTTTGCGAGGACTTTTCGTTGGAAGTTATCGCTTCTACTGCTCCATAATCGTGATCGTCTCGATGGCATCCCCTGCGAAGCCGGGATTCTGATCCGGGTCGCGGAGCGTAATGCCGCTGACCACATCCATGCCTTCGATGACCTCGCCAAAAATGGTGTGCCGGCCATCCAGGTGCGGCGTGGGCCCAAACGTGATAAAGAACTGGCTGCCGTTCGTGTTCGGTCCTGAATTTGCCATGGCCAGCAGGCCGGCCCTGTCAAATGTCAAATCGCTGAACTCATCCTCGAACTCGTAACCCGGCCCGCCCATGCCTGTGCCGGTGGGATCACCGCCCTGGGCCATGAAACCCTCGATCACGCGGTGGAAAGTAATACCGTCATAGTAGCCGTCGCGTGCCAGAAAGACGAAATTATTCACCGTGATCGGAGCCTTGTCTGCGAACAGCTCGACGACAAATTCTCCGCCCTTTTCCATCTTGAACGTGGCGAAATATTGCTTATTCACATCGATTGTCATCGGTGGAGCCGCGTCGTATTGAAAAGTATCCGGAGGGAGTTCAGTCGCCTCCGGGCTTTTCTCCGGCAGGGCCAGCCAGATAATCCCGATGACGACCAATCCCAACACCACTGCCCCGATGATCTGAATGGTCCTTTCCGTTCGTTTCTTCTGAAGGGCACGTTCCCGCACTTCGATTTTCTTTTTGTTTGCCATGTCACTCACTCCGTGATTTGATTTATCCTATTTTACCAATCCTTGCCGTCGATCTGCAGGGAAAATAGTCAATCGTCATCAAATTTGAATTACTTCCTTCCAAGTCTGGCATGCGGATAACAGAATATAATGACGGGCATGGCGCAGTTGTATTTCCGTAAGCAGGTTTTCCTCCCGCAGGACCACGGCTCATGGGTTTTTATCTTCGGCCCGCTGCTTGTCGGTCTTTTTGCAGGAGAGCGCTTCACGTACGGGTCCCTGAACCTGGTGCTGGCCGCTCTGGCCGCCTTTCTCATCCGCCAGCCGGTTACCATGGCCGTCAAAGCGTATTCCGGTCGGCGCACCAGAAGCGACCTGCCCGCGGCGGGATTCTGGATCGTCGTCTATGGACTTGTCATCCTCATCGCGCTGATCGGATTGATCCGCGCCGGCTTTGGGTATCTCATCTATCTGGCGATCCCCGGTGCGCCGGTCTTTGCCTGGCATTTGTGGCTGGTCAGCAGACGCGCAGAGCGACGGCAGGTCAACGTTGAGATTATCGCCACGGGAATATTGTCACTCGCGGCACCCGCCACATACTGGGTCGGGATCGGCCGCTACGACCCCGCTGGTTGGTGGCTGTGGATCCTGGTCTGGTTCCAGACCGCCGCGAGCATCGTCTACGCCTACCTGAGGCTTGAGCAGCGCGAACTGGGCGAGGTCCCGGCCCGAGCCGAACGCTGGAGGATGGGATCCCGGGCCTTCGCTTATACAACGTTCAACCTTGTAGCATCAATCAGTCTGGGACTATTCTCCGTTCTGCCGCACCTGATCTTCATCCCCTACATCGTGCAATGGAGCGAAACGCTCTGGGGCATCTTCCATCCCGCGGTCAAATGGAAGCCTACGCGGATCGGCATCCGGCAATTGATCGTAAGCACGTTATGGACGATCTTGTTCATCGTCATCTGGAGGCTGTAATGGACGAAATGAAATGGGAGTTACTGACTTCGGTACAGGGACGCCTGGAGGCGGAACTGCTCAAAACATATCTGGGCGCCTATGGCATCGACGTCGAGCTTTTTCAGGAAGCCGTCGGGCATCACGTGTACCCGGTCACGGTCAATGGCCTGGGG
>JBAVVF010000639.1:0-2733 GCA_049697155.1 Anaerolineales bacterium | reverse complement strand
CGCGGGCCTTCCCTTCGGTCGAAGTCGATGCCTTCTTTACCGCGAACCGCGTCAGCGAGACCCTTTTCACGCTCATCGCGGCGGGCGCGCTCGGCTCGGCATTCCTGCCCACATTTACAGGATTACTGGTTCGGAACGAGCGCTCTTCTGCCTGGAAACTTGCCTCGGCACTGATCAACCTCATTACGCTGTTACTCACCGTGGCGGCTTTGCTGGCTGCGCTGTTTGCGCCGCAGATCGTCCGTTACCTGCTGGCGCCGGGGCTTTCGCGCGATCCTGAAATCTTCGCCCTGACCGTTGACCTGCTGCGGATTCAATCCGTCGCGGCCGTGCTGTTCGGCATCGGCGGGCTGGTGATCGCGATCCTCAATGCCCACCAGATATTTTTTATTCCGCAGATCACCGCGGGCATGTACCAGCTGGGACAGATCTTCGGGGTTCTGGTGCTGGCCCGCTGGCTGGGCATCTATGGACTGGCCTGGGGCGTGGTCATCGGGGCGGGATTGTTCCTGTTCGTCCAGCTGCCATCCCTGTTCAAGCTTCGGGGCGAATTCTCACTTTCACTGGGGCTGAAAAATCCGGACGTGGGAAGGGTCTTTCAATTGATGGGACCGCGCGTCTTCGGCGCGGCCATCGTCCAGCTGAACTTCTGGGTGAACAACAACCTTGGCTCGAAGATGGCGGAAGGAAGCATCCAGAGCCTTTCCTACGCCTTCGCGCTCATGGTGATGGCCCAGGCCGCCATCGCTCAATCGGTGGCCATTGCCGCCATGCCGACCTTTTCCGCCCAGCATGCCCTGGGCAAACTGGATGAGATGCGATCGTCCCTGGCCTCCGCCCTGCGCGGCATGTTCCTGCTGACGCTGCCTGCCAGCGTGGGGCTGATCCTGCTGGCGAGACCCCTGGTTTCGATGCTATTCGAGCGCGGGGAATTCAATGCGGTTCTCACCGGGATGACTGCCTGGGCCCTGGTCTGGTACGCGGCGGGGCTGGTCGGTCACTCTATCATGGAAGTCCTGACCCGCGCGTTCTACGCCCAGCAGGATACGAAGACTCCGGTCATCATCGGTGCGGTCGCTATGGGATTGAACGTACTCTTCAGCCTCACGTTTGCGCGGCTGTTCAGTCAGATCGGCTGGATGCCACACGGCGGACTGGCGCTGGCAAACTCGCTGGCGACCGCACTCGAAGCGAGCGCGCTGTTCATCTTCATGCGCCGCAGGCTGAATGGACTCGAAGGAAACTATCTCACGCGCGGCTTCGCGGCCTGCGGGTTGGCGGCAGCAGGCATGGGAATCGGACTATGGTTCTGGATCCGGGCCGCAGGAGAGCTGCCGCGCTGGATCGTCACGCTGGGAGGAGTCGCGCTCGGCGGTGTGATCTATGGGGCTGGAGTCATCCTGCTGCGAGTCCCCGAAGTGCAAATCCTGACGAGCGCCATTACGAGGAGGCTGCTCCGGCGAGCTTCACCTCCTCGCAATGACGAGTAAAGGCTTATTTCTTCTTGGCTGTTTTTTTGGCAGCACCCAAAAAGCCGCCGAGCATGTTTGCCGCGGCCGCGGTCTGCCCTTTATTGTTCAGGAAGCCGTCGATGGCGCCACCCACCGCCGGCGGCAGCTTCTTCTTGAGAAAATCCAGCACGATCTTCACGACTGCCTGGGCCGTCTCTTTGGGCAGGCCGGTCTTCTTCACTACCAGGTTGACAAGTTCTTCCATTGCTTTGAATCTCCTTTGCTAGTTTAGTTCCAAACCAGCCACTGGCTGGTCGCGACAACCAGGCCGAGCAGAATGCCTCCGGTCACTTCTAATGGAGTATGTCCGAGCACGATTTTCAAATCCTTCTCAGTGACGGGATGCCCGCGCAGAAGCTCTTCGAAGATGACATTGATGCGCTGCGCATGAATGCCCGCCTGCTGGCGGACACCGGCGGCATCATAGGTGACGATCATCGTGACCGCCACACCCAGCGCAAAGATCGGACTATCAAATCCAAGATACAACCCAATCGCAAGGGTTGTGGCGGTGACCAACGCAGAATGAGAGCTGGGCATACCGCCCGTGGTGAAGAGCAGCGCCCAGTTCCAGCGCCGCGTGCGCAGGTAATCCAGTGGGATTTTGATCAGCTGCGCCAGCGCCCAGGCGATCAAACCCGCGATGAGCACCTTGTTCTGGAATAGCGCCGCCAGATTCATTCAGATAATTCCTCGAACGGGATGATCTCATCTCCGGCCACCTGCCTCACCTTGAGTTCCGCGGCTTCGAGCAGGACGCTGCAGCGCGCCGCCAGGGCCTGTCCCCGTTCGAACAGCTTGATCGCCTCCTCGAGCTTGTTCTGCTCGCCCTCCAGCGCAGAGACGATCTCCTCCAGCTCTGCCAGGGCTTCTTCATATGTTAATTCCTCGGCAGACTTTTCCGTTTTTTTAGATGATTGCTTTGGCATAAGTACTCCAGGTAATTATCCAACTACTTTCAACTTTTTACTTCTTACTTTTTCTCACTTCAAACTCTCCATCGCTGACCCGGACCTTCATTTCATCGCTGGCCTGTTTGACACGCGCTACAACACTGCCATCGTCTTTTCGCGTCACGACCGCGTAGCCGCGCGCCAGCACCGCCAGCGGATTCAGGGACGCCAGCCTGCGCTCCATGCCTTTGACGTGCGTAGACTGCAGCTGGATGTGATGAAGGAGCGAGGCATGCGCCAGGCGGGACAGCTCGTCCACGCGCTGCCGC
>JBAVVF010000638.1:0-8076 GCA_049697155.1 Anaerolineales bacterium | reverse complement strand
GGAAACATATGTGCAAATCGACTATTAAAAGGTTACAGACTAGCCTCGGCAACATCCTACAAAACGATGAAAAATGTATGGAAATATCACTTGGGGACCTGAATTCCATTTGAGTTAAAGCAAAGGGCCCGTCCATCTGGACGGGCCCTCTGTTTCTACATCAGATAGATCGGCTTACTTCGCCGGGCGCACTTCAACCTGCATGAAGCTGTCCTGGGCACTGATGCTCTGAATGCGAATCTGCGTGCCAGTGTTCGGGTTCTTGACACTCCCCTGAGGATTGACAGGGTCATAGTACAGAATGCTATCATCGAACACCGAGATGCCAGGCAGACTCGGGACCGGTGATAACATACTGTTCTGATGGATGTTGGGGATACCATCCGTCGGCGCGAGGGTGAAGGTCGAGTCGTAGGTCTGGACACGGTTGCGCCAGATCACGCCGTCCACACGCACGAGCGCCGCGAAGTGTGCGTCGACCGGCAGGAGCAGGCCCGCGCCGGGGTGACGCCGGGTCTGGTTGTTGACTTGCGACGTATCCCAGTAGTTGACCAGCATTCCATCCTGATAGGGGAAGTGATCGACAAAGTCTGCCAGGAGGGGATCATTCAGATAGCCGAAGTTATACGGCCCGGTCGCAAGTGTCGAGTCGTAGCCCTTGTAGGTGCGATACTCGACGACATAATAGTGATTCTTCAGGGCACTCTCCACGCCAGTTGTGACTCGGAAACCGGTCGTCGGCGCGTACGTCCACCCGGCATCGGTCTCGGCCCCATCTGTCGGGAAGCCGGTGACATTGAGCTCATCAACCATGAAGCCAAATCCGCCAGTATTGGCGTCGGTCCAGTAGCGGAAGCCGAGCAGCACATCGCCCGCCGGCAGATCGGCTGTCAGGTCAACCCAGGTGCCAGAGACACCCGTGATGCCAAAGCCAAAGTTCTGGCCGTTGGGATCAGTGGTAACCGACAAATTCGTCTCGATGGGTGTCCAGGTCGCGCCGCCATTAGTGGAGTAGACGAGATAGGCATAGTCCCAATCGAGCTCGATGTTGTACTTTACCTTGGCTGTCAGGGTGGATCCGGCTGCCAGGCTGAACGCCTTGTACATGACGTTATCCAGATAGTCACCGGCGCCGCTGTAGTAATAGTAGGAGCCTGCATACGGTGCACCGATATTCGTTACAACGGTCTTCTTGGGCAGGATCACGAACAGGCCCTGGGCCTGCTTGGTGTTGAACTCCATTGGGCCAAGCTTGTGCACGGACTTCTGTCCGGCATAGGCCACTTCATAATTCAACCATCCAAGCTGGAATTTCTCCCAGGCGCCCATGTGGCTGGACTTCGAGCCAATATCCACTGTGCCGTCGCCCATCCAGGAGCCGGAAGACATCAGGGTCCAGAAACCGGTCCCGTTCTCGCCGCCGGAGGTGTCGTACAGGTCCGGCAGGCCGAGGTCATGACCGAACTCATGGGTGAATACACCAACGCCGCCATTTTCAGGCTGGATGGTATATTTGCCGACCCAGTAATCGCTGTCTCCAACCTGGACGCCGCCATACTTGTTAAAGTCCGGGCCGGTGTCGCCGATATCGCCGGAGAACGCGTACCAGCTGTGGCTCCAGATGGCCCAGTTGTCGCAGGCGGGCGAACAGGATTCATTGCCTATGCCGGCATGCACCGATTGGAAGGTATCGATGTAGCCATCCGGCTCATCGAAGTTGCCGTTGCCGTTATAGTCATAGCGGTCCCAGACGTCGAACTGGCTCAGGTAGTCGTTGATCTCCTCAGGTGTTTTGCCAGCCGCGATCTGACCGTCATACCAGCCATTAAGCGAGTCCATCAGGAAATACCATACCTGATTCCCACCCAATGGGCTTTCGAAGTCGTCATCATACGTCGCAGCCTCACCGGGCACTGCAACCCAATCGCTCACATCACCGTGGACCGTGTAGCGACCGGATGACTGCTCGATGTAGAAATTGCGCATCGAGTTGGCACCGGGCGCGTCGTTGAACAGCAGATCCATGAAGTGAGCGCGGCTGAAATCGGGAGCCCAGATGTCAGTGTTGTTCACGGTGCGGTCCGGTTCGGGCATCATGTTGTGCTGCAGATCGGCGAATTCTCCCAGCACAGTCCAGATGGCGCCTTCCCCCTCACGGGCCAGTTCGACGTACTGACCGCGGGCCACTTCGTGCACCTTACCGTTGGTCTTGCCGTTCAGCTTGGCTTCCTGGGCCTGCTTTTTCAACTCCAGCTGCTTGGTCGTCAGCGGGTCAGCCCGGTTATCCTCTTTTTGAACGAAAGAGGGATCATCATCGACCCCGCTGGGGACCGCCGGTGAAGCCATTGCTGTGCCAGTAAGCATTCCCACCATTACCAGAATGCTCAATACAGCAAGTAATTTGTGTTTCATTGATCCTCCGAATGGATTATTGTAGTCAAACCTGCAAATCTATGAGAGTGAACCTGGTTCAAATGTTGTTTGTGGGGGACTCCTTTCTGTGAAGCGCGGGCTATTAAATAAAAACGCCGAAAAAAACTTCGGCGGTCTGGCGGTCCCGCCTGGGCGGGATCCATGACTTTGCGCCCCCACCTCACGATGGGTTTGCCTTTTCGGTGTAATCTGATATGGCAGGCACAAAGTACTTCTAAAGTTGTAACTCAATATTACATGTTTTTTGGTGCGGATTCAAGACCAAAAGGTTACACCTGGGGAAAAAGGTATAATCCTGTCCTATGTCCAGACGCTCTATCATGTTTTTAGGCATTCTCATAATTGCCATTGTCGCCGCCGCAGCCACGCTCTACTACACCTACCGGCCCAATGCTGGACGTGTGAACAAATTCTACCAGTGGATGCAGGACCCCGCCTCCCACCCCGACTGGAAGCTGGCGGCCGGTTCCCAGTGCGGCGCGGCCCCTTTTCTTTTCCCCACCGACGGCTTCGCCGGCTTCCTGTGGGGCGATCCGTTCGGGTTTCGGAAAACACACCAGGGGATCGATGTCTTCGCCGGGACAGACGTGGGAGTAACGCGTGTTATTTCAGCTTATCCGGGCTACCTCACCCGCCAGTCGGACTGGAAATCGGCGGTCATCGTGCGCGTCCCAAGCGATCCTCTGAACCCCGGCCGGCAGATCTGGCTCTATTACACGCACATGGCAGATCAATTCGGCAATTCCTTTATCTCCGAGGAATTTCCTCCCGGCACAACCGAAAAATTGATCGAGGCCGGCACATTCTTTGGATACCAGGGAAACTATTCCGGTGACCCGAACAACCCCGTCGGCCTCCATTTACATTTCTCCATTGTGGAGGACGACGGCGCTGGCGGCTTCAAAAACGAGCTTGACATCGAAAACACACTCGACCCCTCGCCCTACCTGGGCTTGCCGCTGAACGGACGCGAGAACCGTGACCGGGCCCCGGTCTGTGAAACACCCGATGAGCAAACTCAAAGATAAGATCGTTCTGATCACCGGCGCCGGCAAGGGCAGCGGACGAACCCTGGCGACGGCCTTTGCGCAGCAGGGAGCCATCGTCGCCGCGAACGATATCTCACCGGTCAACGTCGAGGAGGTCGTGGAGCAGATCCTCGCCCGGGGTGGGCGCGCCCAGGCTTACATCGACGATGTCGCCAAGAAGGTCGCCGCTCAGAACATTGTCAGCCAGGTGCAGGACGATTTTGGGCGGATCGACATCCTCATCAATCATGCCGCGGTCGAACCGCGCGTCCCCCTGCTCGACATGGATGAGTGGGACTGGCACCGCGTCCTGGACGTCAACCTGACGGGCGCGTTCCTGATGACCCAGTCGGCCGGGCGCGTGATGCGCGCGAACGCCTCAGGGGTGATCATCAACCTCGTAACGGGATCCGCTCGTGATGAAAGCCGCGCCGCGGCATTCGTCGCCAGCATGCAGGGCCTGGCTGCGTTTACGCGTCAGGCCGCGCGTGAACTGCGTCCATACGGAATCCAGGTCCACCTGGTCGAGGACATCCCCGACAAGATCGTCGACAGTGTTTTTGCTCTGCTGGATGTGCAGATGGAGGAGCGATGAAAGAATTACGCGAATACCGTAAGAAGCTGATCAAACGGCTCCTGCATGCTGCCAGGGAATTCCGCTCTGCTTGCCTGGCAGTGCAGGACCCTCTCGCCCCGCTGGAGGGCGGCTGGAGCGTGCATCAGATCGCCGTGCATACGCGGGATGTCGAAAAGCTCGTTTATGGCTGGCGCGTCCGCCGGACGGCCGCCGAGGAGAACCCTGAGTTTCCCAACTTCGACGGCAACACCTACCTGGCCGAGCATTATGCGGCCGGCGAATCACTCCATGAAGTATTGGATGGTCTTGTGAAGAACACGGAGGAGCTGGTGGAGCTGCTGGGGAATTTGCCGGCCGAAGCCTGGTCACGTGTCTCCCGTCACGCCACCCTGGGGGGCGGACTAACGTTGCAGACCTGGGCAGAGAGGGGTCTGGCCCATATCGAAGAGCATCTCGAGAGCATCCGGAAACAAGCCAGTTTATAGAATAAAAATCCCCGCCAGGCTCATCCGGGCGGGGATCACATTTACGCGCCGCTTTTACCAGAGTGCGAAACCAAGCATTTTGAAGGCCCACTCGAATATAGGCTGATAGATCTGCAAACCAATCAAGGCAACGACAATCCCCAACAAAGTGCCGGCAACGACATCTGACAGATAATGCACTCCCATGGCGACGCGTGCCAGCGCGACCAGGGGGGCCCAAACCCACAGGGTAATGGCCAGCCACGCCGGGCCAAGTCCCGCTGCAATCGTTGCAATCAGGAAGGCGCGCGCCGCGTGGCCGGAGGGAAATGAATGTGGATCGGTAAAGCGATAGATCCGACCCCATTCCCCCTCCGGACGCTTTCTCCTCACCCGGAATTTGATGGCCAGCACCAGGGCCGCCAGCCCGCTGATCCCTGCAAACTGGACGACAGCCCACTCCCTCCAAAAGGAATCGCCGGCCAGCCAGAGGATCATGAGGCCGAGCGCCCAAAACCAGGAGTCGCCTGAGTGTGCAAAAAGGACGGAAATAGCGCGCAATGCGCCTGGCCTTTCGGCCACGCGCATTTGGCTGGATAGACGAGCGTCGAGTTCGAGTATGGAATTCAAATCTATTTCCCGGGCTTGCGTTTGGTTCTGGCAGCCGAGACTGTGACCTTTTTCGCGCCGCCCGAGCCTTTGCGGGCCGGCTTCGCGGCAGATTTGGATTTGGTGGGCGCTTTCACTGCCTTTTTCACCGCGCTCTTCGCCCGGGCCGCAGACCTGCGCTGCTGTTTGACCAGGTCCATGCGCAGCAATTCAAGCTGATGCGGCTTATCCACGTCCATGCAGGCTTCGGCCTGCTCCCAGACGATCGCGCGCCCCTTGATACCAATGCGGCTGCAGGCTTTGGCAACGAGATCGTCAAGGGTAATGCTGCGTGTCAGCAGCTGGAAGGCGGTATCCCAGCCGACCATGCTTGCCTGCCTGAACGCGTTCTTGCGCGAGCCGATCAGGGACTCCCACAACTTCAAATGCTCCGGTTCGGTTGCCATGCTGACGTGGGTAACGTTGATATCCGCGCCGCACAGCTCGATATCCTTCAATTTTGTATAGGTACGCTTTGAATTGGGGAAGCGTTTCTCCATCACGGCGCGCGGGCAAATGCCATAGTACAGGTCATGCTCCGTTTCCATGCAGGTATCGACCAGCCAGTCCACCATTTCGGGTTTCAAAGCCGGAATGTCGGAGGAAACGATCAGCACGTACTCCGTCTTCTTATTTAGATCAAGCGCTTTGTGGACGCCCGCAATGATGTTCGCGAGCATTCGTCCCTGGTTTGAAACGAAATGGAGCGGCTTGGTGCAGGTCAGCTCACTCTTCGGCGACAAGCCGACCAGGATCACGTTATCGACGCGTTTTGCACCCCCCAGGGCATCCAGCACCCACTGGATCATCGGCTTGCCTGCAACATCGACCAAGGCCTTCGCATCACCTTTAAGAAAAACATAAAGCGGGTCTTCAGGGTTGGGGATTCCACCTGCGATTACGATTGCATCCATAGATTCTCCTTGTGTTCAGTAGGCAGGTAAGTAAACAGGTTTGCCTGTGTACCTTAGTTCAATTCCTGCAATTGCGGCTCGAAGCCAAGTTTATCGAGCATTTCGGTCAATTCCGGCCAGGTCAGCGGGCGGCCCTTGCCCGAGACAGCCACCAGGGCAGCCTCCATCATATTCGTACCGAAGGAACGTCCCTCCAGAATCGGTGTGGTCGTGACGAGGTACTTCACCCCGAGTTTCCTGAACAGTTCCACGTCTTCCGGCGTCGTGGTATTGGTAACGATGACCTTGCCCTGCAGGTTATCGGGCATGTGCTTTTTGACGTAATGACAATCCCCCGCGATCACCGTGGCCCATTCATACCACTTGAGGTATTTGGGTTCGCGCTTATCCTGTTTCTCACCGGTCGGATAGATCCATTCGAAGGGGAAACGCGTCACGATCGGGATCAACAGGGCGGCCAGGGTGCGCAAACCTCGCATGGAACGAATGGGAATGGGTACGCCCAGCGTAAACATCAGGTCGCAAAAGACGGTCTCATAGCCCGCCTCGACAAAGGAGCTGGACAGTCCCCAGCGGTCCACGCCCACGACAATCATCACTTTGCGCCCGTGTGAATTGATGTACTCGCCGATCTTTTGATCGAGAAAATGGGGGGCCTTGTTTTCGAGCGTATTTTTCAGGCCGCCGCCATCCACAACGGGGGTCTTTTGAACGTAGCGGACCAGTTTTTGGATCGAATGGAAGGGGTAGAACTTGCCATCGACGATCGCGCCGAGATCGGCGCCTCCCACCCCGAAGGCATCCACCTTTCCGTCGAGCTCCTTATACTTCAACGCGGCGGCTTCGATATCCCCGTCGGTACCGATGCGTTCGATGCTGACTTTTTCGCCCAACAGCGTTACTTCCACGGCTTTATTACGCTTGGATGAGCCAATGCTGATGCTGACTGCTCGCTTCATTCAGGATTCTCCTCAGGGGTGATGACCTATTATATAACGGAATCAGAAGGCGGCTGGGTGGGAAGCGTAAAGAGGAATGTGGAACCTTTTCCCACCTCGCTCTGGATCCAGATCCGGACTCCGTGGATCTCAAGGATTCTTTTGACAAGGGCCAGCCCGACCCCCGTGCCGTCGGTCCTGGGATCCAGCTTGTTGAACAAGCCGAAAACGCGCTCCCGGTGTTCGGGAGCAATCCCGATGCCGTTATCCCGGACATAGAAGACTGGCTGGCCGGACTCTTCCCCGTCCCGGCCAATCTCGATGCACGGCTCTTTTTGGTCGCCCATGAACTTGGCGGCATTATCGACCAGATTCTGCAGGACTTCCACCAGGCGCGGGCGGTCGCCGTACACTTGCGGCAGATTCTCCTGGAGATGCACGACAATCCCGCGCTCCATCAGGCGTCCCTGCACCAGTTCCAGCGCTTCGGAGGCCAGTTCGTTGAAGCTCACACAAACCGGGGCATTTGTGAGCCGGCCGATGCGCGATAGTTCAAGCAGTTCGTTCAGGAGTCTCTGCATCTTTTCGGTGGCGTCCGTGATCCGCCGTATATCGCCCCTGAGCCGCTCATGATTTCCGGAAAGCGCGTCCTGTTCGAGATAGCCGAGGAAACCGCGAATGGTAAAGAGCGGCGACTTAAGATCGTGGGAGACCGTGTAGGTGAAGCGTTCCAGCTCGGCGTTCTTATTCTCCAATTCGGAGATCAGTTTCTGGCGGACCGAAAGCTCCGCCTGCAGATCCGAAAACAGGCGCGCATTTTCCAGCGCAATTGCCACCTGATTCGCATAGGTCACTGCCAGCTCGGCATGCCTTTCAGAGAACTGGCCCACTTCATACCCCTCCAGCGCGATCACGCCGATCAGCTGTCCCTTCACTTTTAGCGGAACGGCCATCCAGGCCCGGATGCGATCATCGGGAGAGGCAGCGAAACCCAGGTCGCGGGCTCGGATGTCCTCATAGAGAATGTAGGGAACCTCACCGCGAATCACCGGGCGGGCGGGATCGCCCTCGCTC
>JBAVVF010000637.1:0-2094 GCA_049697155.1 Anaerolineales bacterium | reverse complement strand
TCTGACGTTCAAGAGTTCTATTATTTCAGAGGCGTCCCACTTTCTGCGCCCGCCCGGCTTCGGCGACCGCCTCGCGGGCCAGATCGATCGTTTCGCGGAATCCCTCGAAGCGGCCTTGGGGATGTCTGCTGCCCGCCCATGATCGGCCACCATCTCGCCGGCAGACAACGAGCAAAGGGCCCGCCACTAGCGCGTGTCACCCCGCAGCGCGCCGCTCAGCCCGGCCGCGCGGCGGCGCAGAAAATCCTCCAGCGACACCTCAGGCCGCGTCCAGCTTGCTTCCCACCCGTTCAGCATCCGCATTTGCTCTTCCGTGAAGAGCAAGAACTCGTAAGGCCTGGTCGCATCGAACCACGGAAACGGGGAAAAGAGTTCCTCCTGGCGGACCGATGCACTCATCCGCTCCCGCTTATCGCGCGCATCGGCTGGATCGCCTTCTGCCATCACGCTACCCTCCAAACCGGATATCGACTCCCACGGCGCTCGCCACCAACAGGAATGCTGGCGGAGCGATAACGTCGTCGCGGTTCATGACCTCCTTGATGAAACGGACGCTGGAGCCCCATAAGGAGACGGGGGTACTTCACTTTCCGGAGGGATGAAATGCGAACGGCGGGTCTCAACCCCGCCGCTCCGCACCGGCCCTGCAGTGCCGTCCCACGCCCCGCACATCGTGTCGCGCCACGCCGTGGTTGAACGTCTCCTAATCCGCCATTGCGGCAATGCTGTGCTGTACAATGATCAGCAGCCCGGGGCGCATCAACCGCCATGGCCGACGCGCAACTGGCGGGAAACGGCTATCAACCCGCGCGCCCAAATCGCGCGGCGAACGCGGTTTCTTCCTCGGCGCGCGCCTCACGCATGCCTGTCAGCCACGCGTGCCGTCTCTATTCCGTCCTCATCCCGGCCTGCACGAAGGTGGCGGGCGCGATAATGGGAATCCCTCGAAAAGGGTCGAGCACCAGGCGGAAACAAGCGCTAGGGATGGACACCGAAAGAAGTCGGTGGCGGCCCTGATGCGGCGAGAGCCGCTCGGCGCAAAAGGCGCACGCCATGCTGCTGTTGCCCCCGCTGCTCCATGATTTGGACCGCGACGGCGGTGCGCCGGAGGTGATCGCCGGGCTCGATCTCGGTGACATCAGCCAGAAGGCGGCGGAGCGTTTCGATCGGGGGCGTGAACGGCACTCGCACTGCCCGGCGCTGGTTCGGCCTCCGGGGACCGGCGGGGGGCCGGGCTAGGATGACTGCTGACGGCGCCGCGCTCTGTCGGGCACATTGCGTTAGCGCCGGAGGGCTTGGCGCTATCGCGTGCTGATGGGCGGGTCTGGATTGCACGCCGATCAGTTCCCACCATTCGAACGAAGTTCCGCGCCGCAGACGCCGTACTTCACGGTGCCCTCATCGCCGCCGTTTCCCGCGAGTACGGCGTCAAGCGCACGAACCTCGGCCGCATGCTTCGCTATCTCCGCGAGGGCGGGCTCCCGAACTGGACACTTCAGTCTCCCGAAGCGCACGAAGTCCTCCGTATCGAACGGCGCGGGCAGCAGATCCTAGGAGAGTTCTGCCGGCCCCCGACATCTTGACCGACCAGTCTCCCCGAAGAACAAAACTGCTTTCTCTCGACTCGACCACAGGCGGGGTCCTGCCGGATTCAAGATTTTGCTGTCCGATGTTCGTCGCGGGCAAAGGCAGTCGACAGGCCCAAACATCACCGGCCTGCAGCACCGGCCCGGCTTGGCTGCTCTCTACGTGCCAGGTAGAATTCCCTGGCTTTCTGAATCAGAAGTGCAACAGTGGCGGGGTCAACCCCAGACCTTTGTATCCAATCGTTCGGTGCGACAAGACCGATCAGATCGCCCTTCGGCGAAAACTCAAAGATCACGCGCAGGTGCGGCAAGCCCGAACCCGGCCGTTCTTGTTCCAACGCCGACACCTCCCTCGCACTGACCATAACCTTGTTCTTATTTCCGAATGTGCCGAGCAAAACCATCCCAATCCCCTCCTCCGTCCAGCAGGGCTATCGCATTTGACTGAGCAGCTTCAGCATGAACTCGTCGTTCCAGCCGGCTCGTTTGAGCTTGACCGTCAGTGAGC
>JBAVVF010000636.1:0-4891 GCA_049697155.1 Anaerolineales bacterium | reverse complement strand
CCATGGAGTCAGGCAGCTGCCGCCATGTCTCACTGTCGCCGCGCGCGATGCCGACCAGGTCATCGTCGCGCCCGCGCCCCACTGTGCCAATGATCGTCGTGGTCAGCCCGGCCAGCCGTGTCACATTGAAAGGAGGCGCCTTGATGTACGCCGTTTTCCTGCCGGCCATGTTCAAACCGGCGGCATAACCCTGCTGGCGCGCCGGTGTCCACAGGCTGTCCAGGATGGAACGTCCGCTCAGCGGGTCATAGGCCTGGGCCACATCCCCCGCCGCAAAAATGTCGGGGTCGTTCGTCTGCAAATACTCATTGACGAGGATGCCCCGGTCGATCGCCAGCCCGGCCTGTTTCGCCAGCTCGGTGCGCGGACGGATCCCGATCGCGTACGCGACCAGGTCACATGCCAGCGTTTCTCCGTTCAACAGCCGGACGCCGCTGACCTTTCCGTTCCGTCCAATCACCTCGATGGCTTCAGCGTGATGGTGCAGGGTCACGCCCTCCTGCTGCAAGCGACCTTCTATGATTCGCGATTCGCGCTCGTCGAGCACATTGCTCCAGTAACGATCGCCGCGCAGGAGATAATGGACCTTCATATGCCGGGAAAGGAGTCCCTCCGCCAGCTCGAGCGCGGTGATGCCGCCTCCCACCACAACAGCCGTCTTGCCGCGCCGGGCCTGTTTCAAAATCCGTTTGGCGTCCGCCATGTGATCGAGCTTCACGACCCCCTCGAGATCCGCGCCAGGGATCTCCAGCGGCACGGCCTGCGCCCCCACTGCGATCAGCAATCGATCGTAGGAAATGGCCGGCTGGCCTTCCACTTCGAGGGCATGTTCGGCGCGCAGAAGCCTCGTCACCCGTCCGTTGATCACGCGAAAACCCAGCTTGCGTAACTCCTCAGCCGTACGCGGAAACAAGGCCTTGTCGTGCAGTTCACCGGTCAGATAGTAAGCCAGCCCCGGACGCGAATAGAATCCGTAGGGATCATCGCCGATCAGGACGATCTCGACCTCGCCTCCATCCGTTCCCTTCGAAGGAACAGGATGAATGGAACGGATCGCTTCGACGGCCGCAATCCCGGCCACACCGGAACCGATGATTACATATCTCATGGTTCCTGCTTTGCAAAGAGATCGGTCTGCCCGAAGCGCAGCACCCCACGCGGGCAGCGGGCCACGCATTCCCCGCATGTCAGGCACTGGCTGTGCTTGACGGGTTCCCCGCGCCAGGCATGATCGCGCACATCGATGCCGATCGGGCAGTTGTAGGTGCAGATTCCGCACTGCACACAGCGGGCCGGGTCCGGTACCACCTGTCCCGACGCGAGAACCGTATGCCTGCTCACATCCCGTTTGAAAATCCCAAGAAACGCCATAGTTTAACAGTCGCTGAACCACGCAGGAAGTTACGCGGTTGGATTCATTATATGATGAAAATCATCATTCCAGATTAAGAAAAAACAGAACTGCCTTACGGCAGTCCTGTCGGTTTCGCAAAACTTAAGCCAGCAGGCTGAGTCTTACGAGACGAGCACCACATTGGCAGCTTGCAGTCCCTTGGGGCCTTCCTCGACGGAAAATTCCACTTTCTGTTCGGCTTCCAACTTGCGGTAGCCGTCAGACTGAATGGCAGTGAAGTGAACGAACACATCTTCACCACCATCGCGACCGATGAAGCCATAGCCTTTGGTGGCATTGAACCATTTGACGGTTCCAACGTAGCGTTCTGACATCTTACATTACTCCTGCTGTGAAAAAATTTATGCCCGTCCATGGCGCCGCGGCGCCACGAACCGGGCACGACGCAGGCAAGATTATCACTTCTATGAAGTGATGTCAAGACCGCCTGTAACCTGTTTGTAAAGGACTGCGTAACGGGAGGCCAAGTGAAACCAGGCAGGTGACCGCCTGACCAGCGGGCGGCCCGTGCGGATGACGTTTCGCAGCCCCTGCGGATCCTCGAACGGTTCCAGCAACAGCAGCGACCGCCCCAGCTCGAATGCCGCGTGCGCGTCGGATCCGACCGTCCCGGCGATCTCATGTTTTTCCGCAAACCGGCGCGCCTCGAGGTTAAAGCGCGGCTGCATACAGCGGGAGTTGTAGACTTCGATGGCATCCACCTCCGGCAGGATCTCGAGCAGGTCCGCTTCCTGCCAGGCGCCGTTTCGCCACCTGTCGAAGGGGTGTGACACGCTGATGAACGCCCCCTGATCCTTCAGCCGGCGGATCGTTTCCTGTGGTGTCAGTCCCCTTGGAATTTCTTCCATTACGAAGGCGGCCAGGATCTCCCCGCGGGTCGTCATGATCTCCTCCCCCACAATGACTCGCTGCGGGTCGAGGGACTGAGCCACCTGCGCGCCAGCAATTGTGTTGTGATCGGTCACAACGACGCGGTCGATCCCCTTCCGCCGGCAGGCCTCCACCAGCGCCCGCGGGCGGGTAAGCGAGTCTTTGGAATAGATGGTATGGCAGTGGAATTCAACCCGCAGTTCGGACATTCGCCAGATTGTAACGCCATTCTCTCACGGCGAACCAGGGGAGTTTGTTATAATGTTCAGGTATATGGACGATCCTCCGCTTCACAAGAGGCCCTGGTTCTATATCGCCGGCTGGCTGGCGTTTTTGCTGGTTCTCTATGGCATCCAGATCTATCGCATGGGTGGAATTCAGCTGAATTTGCGCGATATTTTTCTCGATCTGGCCTGTTTCTTCCCCCTGCTCCTTATTCTCTGGATGGCATTCTTCGCGCAATTCGTCCTGCCGGTCCGTACCTTTCGTGATCGCCAGAAGATCTTCGAGCGCCTGATAAGCTATCTTATGGGCAGCCATGGGCCAGCCCTGTTCATCGAAAACGGCAAGATCAAGGAGCATGCCGGGGAGCGGGTCAGAAAGGGTCCTGGCGTGCTCTGGCTCGACTCAGCCAGTGCGGCGGTCACGCGCACGGCAGTTAAGATCAAGCAGACTATTGGCCCGGGCGTGCATTTCACCAGCAAACGCGAGTTTGTGGCCGGCACGGTCGACTTGCACCTCCAGTTCCAGATGATCGGCCCCCAGGAAGCGGACCGTCCGTTTGGAACAAGAAGGGACGACCAGACTCTCGAGGAGTGGGCCCAGATCCAGGATCGCCGCAAGCAGGTCAGCGCCCTGACACGTGACGGCATCGAGGTGATTCCGAATATTTCCATCACGTTTCGGGTCAACACAGGCTATCCAAAAGAGGGCCAACCGGGATCACGCTTTGGCTATCGGACCGGCATTACCCGGAGGGACAAGGAAAACGAAAAGAAGGACAAGGAGGCGATTCGCAGGGCAATCCTGGCCGAAGGCGTCAACCCGAATGCCGTCCAGGATTCGCCGCGCCGGCGCGTCGCCTGGAATGAACTGCCGGGCTCACTGGCAGTGGATATCTGGCGCGAGTATGCTGCCAAGTTCACGCTCGACCAGCTGTTCAAGCCGGACCAGCCGGTCCCGCCTCCCGCCCCACCCGTCCCCGAACCGACAGAAGATGAAATCGATCCGCTCAGCCAGCCCCTGCAGGTGGGTGCCAGCCGCGATTCCATGCGCGATGGACTGACCCGGATGGTTCGTGAGCTCAACCTGCTCATGTCGAAAGCAGTCAGACAACTGGAAGGAAAAAAAGAAGAGCCGGCCAGACGGCCGTTTATGCCCAGGCCCGTCCCATCGGTGGCAGGCCTCAAAAAGGAGCCCGACCGAAAGACTGCTCTGCAGGTTATCAACGAAATGGTCAAAGCGCGCTTGACGCAGGAAGAGGTCGATCTTCTGGACGATCACGGGGTGCGCGGCCAGAGTAAAGTTCCCAGCGCCGAGTATAAGTTGCTGCAGGAGCGTGGACTTGAGGTCCGGAATGTGGTCATCGGCAATCTGCGTTTCAACCCGGCCATTGAGGAGACCATTGTGAGCAGATGGACCTCCACCTGGCTGCTGAACGCCAATCAGGAGAGCGAGCAGGTGGAGAGGAAGCGCAACCTGGTCGAAACCGCCGGTCAGGAAAAGGCCCTGCGCCAGTACGCAGATTTCCTCAGCAAGGACCTGATCCAAAAGAAGCCGGTCGGGATCAAGGAAACGCTCAAGACACTTCTGCTGCGCTCCCGCACGCTGATCATTAACAGCCCGCAGCTGCGCCAGCGCATGAGCGACGAGCAGGAGGAACTGGAGGATATTCTGCGCTGGATCGAGGGAAGCGGATCATGAACGTCTCTGTTTCATCATCTCCTGCCGCACGGGTCGTGGCGACACCCCTGCAAAAGGAACTGGAGCTGTCCCGCGAGCTGTTCGCACGCCTGGTCGACGCGCTGCTGAACAGAATGTTCGATCTGCGGCCGGAAAAGGCCGCCCGGCGGCTGTGGTATTTGTTGTTAGCCTTTTTTGTCAGTGGATTCCTGATTAGCTTATTTTATTATCGGCTGGATCAGTGGACATATTACCTTCGGAACATTATTTCTTATTTACTAAATCCCGCCTTTGCAGCCTCCTACGTTGGCAATCCGTTTAGAGACTTCGCTTTATTTGCCTTTGGTGTCTTTACAGATCCAAGGATACTTCAATACCTGCCTGTGCTGCTGGCGCCCTTCTTCATTGCCTTGCAGTGTGCCGCCATCTATCTGGCCGATATCTTCGAACTGGATCATCCCAGCGTGGCCCGGAGCTTCATTTGGGAGGTGGCTCTTTCAGGCAGCGACCGGATGATCCGCATCTCGCAGGGAGATATTTCGGACGAGCACCGGCACTCCCCCAATTATCTGATTGGCGGCCCCGGCAAAGTCATGGTCGATCTGGACTCGGTCGCCCTGTTCGAAAAGCCGGATGGCACGCCGCACGTCATCGGACCGACCGGCAAGGAACCGCGTGGAATGGCCACGCTGGAAGGATTCGAGC
>JBAVVF010000635.1:0-3689 GCA_049697155.1 Anaerolineales bacterium | reverse complement strand
CTCGCTTGTTCCATCAACTTCCTTTGGTAGCAACTTGGGTTAATTTATCACTTCTTTCCGTTACCGTCAACTCCGTACGATAAAAGAACCATCGTCTCTTTCCTCCCAGCCAGAAAGTGGCGCCGCAATCCGAAATAATTCCATAAATTCTGCTGCAGGTTTGAACCGGGTAATCCGCGAATTAACAAAATCGGTATATACGGCCTCCAGAACAGTACGACAGATTTCTGCTAACTCATTTGCTGTCGCTTTCTCAAAGTAACTGCCAAACGTTTCTAGAACAAGTCCGCGTTCGACTGCCCCCGTGTTATCTGGCATAACCAGCCCTTTTAGCTCATTCAGCAATTCTTCCCGCTGCTCCATATATTCGGCACGCGTATAACGACCATTTACATAGACGTCATCAAGGCGGCGGAGATTTTCTTCAATCTTGCTCCTTTTCTTTACAGTGATTAACGCAATATCTCGATCCTGTGCTCGTCGAGACACTTCATTTTGCCAATCGCCGGGAAGGCGCAATGTGCCCAAAATCTCGATAACCTTCCGATCCATCACGCGCATTTGTACACTTCTGGCTGAAAGCTCACATTCAAGGCCACGTTCGGCAGAGACTTCTTTATAATACTTTTGTAGCTTGGAAGACTGAATTCGCAGATATCGGTCGCAGGACTCACAACGGATAATCCTTTGGAGCATATAATATTTCGTGCCCACTGTAGGCTTGCTTTTCTTGGTGTATTGTCATTTTAGCCTATTTGATATGGGAACAATGCTGACGAGAGGATAGGAATATTCAATTATTCGCTCTTTACCTCGACCAGTACCGCGCGGACAACTCGGCGAGAGCGATACGAGTTCGTCTGCGGGTCATAGTTCTGGCAGGTGATGAGGGTGAGATAGGGATAGCCCTCGAGATGCTCGAAAGCAAAAGTAGTGTTATTTGCTTTGACCAGCCGAGTGGCGCGGACTTCGAAGATGTACTTTTGTCCGTTCATGTGAATAATAACCTGATCGCCATATTGCAGCTTCGGAAGATCCACGAAGGGACCGGGCAAACCCTCTGCATCGTAGGCATGCGCGGTGAGGACGGAGTTGCCCTGCCAGGTGGGAAAGGCAGTCCCGTTCAGCCAGCCGATACCGTAGCCGAGCCATTTGACCTCCCAGCCTTCGCTTGATTGTGGCACACCCACGATGGAGGCTTTGACTCCCAGCCGGGGGATCTCGAGCCAGATATCACCCAGGCTGGCATAGACCAGGTTCGCGGGTTGAGGCGGCAGGGAGGTGACGCGGTTCGGGGCAAAGCCTGTTTTCGGGTGGAAGGGGATCACTACAAAGTCAAAGCTGTAATCTGTGCCAGAGGTCGTTCCATTGCCAGCCAGGGCATTGCCCGCCAGGTCTACAACGGATGTTGTTCCGCAGATAAAGAGGCGATATTCGCCCACAGGAAGTTCGCTGACCAGGTGCACAGTGGCAGTGAAGGTACCAGGATCATAATCCACACTGGAGGCGGATGTCCTGACATCATCACCTGCCACGCCGCCGAGACAATTCAGCGTTTGAAATACGTCATCGTCTCCAGCTTCCACGATCAGATAGTTACCCGGATTGGTGGCATCATCGCTGCCTGCTCCTCCACCCGCGTTGCTGATATCCTCGCTAAAGGTAACTGTAAAGACATCCGGGGCTATGGCAATGTAGCTTGACTGCAGAGAATGGGTCGCGACAGTTGGCGGTGAATTATCAAACGTGACGGTGGTATCGGTGCTCGAATTATTCCCCGGTACCGGATCGGTACCGTTGGTCCCATCATCGGCAATGCTGGCGGTGTTCGCGAGCTGCGTTGTGCCGGGCGGCAAGGGACTGGTCACCGTCACGGCGAAAGTGGCCGAACCGCTGCCGGAACCCGCGACAGCGCCAACGTCCAGCGTGCAGGTGGAGCCTGCATTGTTGTCTGGCAGGCAGACCCATCCGGCTGTGCTCCCCGCGGCATTGAAGGTCGTGTACGCAGGCACGCTATCCGTGAGGGTCACGCCAGTGGCTCCCTGAAGTCCATTGTTGGAATAAGCCAGCGTATAGGAGGCTGTGCCGCCCAGCGGCACGTGCGTTCCGCCGCCGCTCTTGGTGATCGCCAGGTCGATCCATTGGATCGCATCCGTGTCTGTCGCGCTGTTGTCGTCCGGGTCCGGATCGGTCATTGCGGAGGTAATCGTCGCCGTGTTGTCAATTGTGCCGGTGGCACCGGGGTCGACGGTGCAGCTTGCCGTATATGTGACATCGGCGCCCGGCGGCAGGGTGATGCCGCCATCGGCGAGGTCGCCGAGAATGGGTCCGGGGTCGTTGCCTGTCGCGCCGCCATTGGCAACTGAGGTGGTCGAGCAGCCGGTGAGTGCGGCGGGGAAGTTGTCGCTCACGGTCACATCCGTGGGAGTGCTCGGCCCGGCATTGGAAGCGACGATGGTATAGGTCACCGTGGCGCCCTGCGCCGCGGAGGCGCTGCCGTCGGTCTTGGTGATCGAGATGTCAGCCGACGGGTCCAGCGTATCCGTATCGGTAGCACTGTTGTTGCCGGGAACCGGATCGGCAGCGGCGGAGGTGATCGTCGCGGTGTTTGCCAGCGAGCCGGTCGCCGAAGGGTCGATGTCGCAGTTGACCGTGTACGTCACGCTTGCCCCGACCGGCAGCACAATGCCGGTATCGTTGATATTCCCGGAGCCGGTGTCGGCGTTGCCGGTTGCCCCGCCGGCCGCCGTTGAGGACCAGGTGCAGGCGTTGAGCGTCGCCGGGAATGTATCGCTGACCGTAACCCCGGTCGCCAGGCTGGGTCCCGTAGGATTGCTGGCGACGATCGTGTAGGTGACGTCCGTGCCGGGGACTTCGGCGCTCGCTCCGTCGGTCTTGGTGATCGATACATCTGCGGATGGGGTGAGGGTATCGCTATCAGTGGCTGTGTCGTTGCCCGGGCTCAGGTCAGCATTCGCACCCGAGATCGTCGCCGTGTTGGCGAGCATACCGGTCGCTGCGGGATCGATGCTGCATACGCTGGTATAGGTGACCAAGCTGCCGGCGGGAAGGACGAGGCCGCTGTCGTTGATATTCCCCGCCGTAGGACCGGGGTCGTTGCCGCTCGCGCCGCCCGCCGCCGTCGAGGTGGTCGAGCAGGATGTCAGGGCGGATGGGAAGTTGTCCACGACCGTGGCAGAAGGCTCGCTGACGGGACCGGCATTGGAGGCCGTGATGGTATATGTGACCGTTGAACCGGGCGTGGCGGCAGCCGCTCCGTCGCTTTTGCTGATCGAGCGATTGCTGAAGTCCTCCCAGATCACGAAGGCATTGTCGGTCGGATCCCCCGGGTGCCATGACCCCGAAAAGTACATTTGGTTGAAATCGACCAGGTTCGCGTACTGCCACCACACAGCGGAACCATCCGAGGGGGAGCCCCAATTCCCCTCGTGCAGCGCCAGCCAGTACCTCCCGGCCGGCAGCGAGACCGCACTCGAAAAGGCCGCGTCGACCCGCACGATATCGCAGGCGGAAGCATCCTGCACCCCTGTATCTGTGAGGGTGGGGGCTGTGTCCTGGCCGCTGGCAAGCAGCGTCCCTGGCTGGCCGGCGTTGTTGCTGTAGATCGCCCAGCCCAGGGTGCCGCTGAAGGAATCGAGCACGCCATCGTCGTCCGCCACATCGTCGCT
>JBAVVF010000634.1:0-10277 GCA_049697155.1 Anaerolineales bacterium | reverse complement strand
CGTCGATCCCGTAAAGCATCAGCTCGCGGCGCAGGCTTTCGGAGAAGCCTTCCAGGCCGTGTTTCGAAGCGACGTAGGCACCTACAAATGGAAAGCCGAACTTTCCGCTGGTCGAGCTGATGTTGACGATCCGGCCGGGCCGGCCTCGCAGTGAGCGATCGGCGCCCAGCAGAGGCAGGAAGGCTTTGGTAACGATCAATACGCTGACCAGATTCACTTCGAGCTGGTGGCGAAAATCGTCGGTGGGCTGGTGCATCAGCGGCGCCGGGATCGCGATGCCGGCGTTGTTCACCAGTCCAAGCAGCGTCTCTCCCCCGAGCTGCGCGCGGACTTGGGCCGCGGCCGCCTGGACGGCCGGTTCATCCGTCACATCAAAAAGCAATGGGATGAAGTTGGTTCCGAACTCTTTGGCAAGCCGTTCGGCATCCTGCGTCTTCCGCACGCTCCCGAACACTCGGAAGCCGCGCTCGATCAGAATTTTCGTGATAGCCCAACCGATCCCGGTCGAGACACCGGTCACAATGATACTTTGCATGGGTTTATCCTTTTCTATCTCTAAATGATTACAAGTTATCTCGAAAACACCTTTTCGTCATTGCGAGGAGGGTGTTCTTCCCGACGAAGCGTCGCCGTGGCGCCGTGGCGACACAATCTCATATAGGGGTCACAACCATCCAATTCTGTGTGAGACACCTGCACCCACCGCAGGTGCGGTGTTGCTTCGCCGCTTTGCGGCTCGCAATGACAAATTAGAAGAGGGTTGAAATAACCGTTATTACTTGCTTGTCAGTATTTCCAGCCGGTCGATGTAATCCTCCAGAACCTCAAATGCGTCTTCGATGGGCTGTGTGCTGGTCATATCGACGCCGGCGGTCTTGAACACTTCCATGGGCGGTTTGGAGGAGCCTGCCTTGAGGAAGTTGATGTGATCCCGGGCGGCATTCGGCGCCCCGCTCAGAATCCGTTTGGCGATGGCGTTGGCAGCCGAGATGCCGATCGCGTACTGGAACGAATAGTAGTCGATGTAAAGATGCGTCGTGAACGTGCCCCAGGTGATGCCGACCCGCTGGCGGTCGAGGTCCATGTGACCGCCGAAGCCTTCGCGGAAGAGGTCGGCCATCAGCTCGATCATCGAATCGGCCGTCAGGGCCTGGCCCTTTTCGATGCGCTGGTGTGTCTCCAGCTCGAAGCGGGCCAGCGTGGGCATCACGAAGAAGTAGCGGTGGAAGTTGCTCATGGCTTCTTCGAGCAGGGCGATCTGGAAGGATTTGCCCGGGTTGGTAGCGAGCAGGTGGGCGCGCGTCATGGCCTGGTTGAAGTTGGAAGCTGTCTCGGCCACGATGGAGGGATAGGCGTAATAGATCATCGGCTGGGCCCGGCTGGCATAGTAGGCGTGCATGGCATGGCCCAGCTCGTGGGCCAGCGTGCTCATGCTGCCGACACTGTCGGTATAGCTCATCATGATGAAGCAGGGCGTGCCCTGCGGGACGCGCGTCGAGAAGGCGCCCTGGCGCTTGCCGGCGTTGGGAGACCAGTCCACCCAGCGATCCTGCAGGCAGCCTCTGCGCATCACGCTGACGTATTCCTCGCCCATCGGCGCGAGCCCTTCGCAGATCCAGTCCACAGCCTTCTCGAAGGGGACTTTGTGCTTTTTTGTCGTGAGCGGAGCCCAGACATCGTAGGGATGCAATGTCTTCACGCCAAGTGCCTTGCGGCGCAGCTGCCAGTAGCGGTGCCACAGCGGAAGCTTCTTCCTGAAAATGTCGAGCAGGTTGTGGAACATCGTCACCGGGACATCGCCGTTGAAAAGCGTGGCTTCGAGCGACGAGCTGAAGCTGCGGGCCTTCATGTTGAAGACGTTCTGCTTGATGGACGTGGCAAGATTCCCGGCAAGGGTATTTTTGAATTCCAGGTATTTATCGTTGTAGTTTTCCCAGGCTGTGCGGCGGGCCTTGCGGTCGGTGCTGTTCATGATGGCATGCATCGTGCTCTGGGTCAGATCGAGCTTCTCGTTCTGGCTGTCCCGGGCCGGCTTGAACTTGAAATCGGCATTCGTCAGCATGCCGGTGGTGTTGCGCGTGCTGTTGAAGGGATCCCGGAGCATGCCGAGCAGCTCCTCCACTTCGGCATTGCGCACATGGCTCTGTTTGCGGAAGAGGTCGTTGAAGTAATGTTCGTACAGCTTCAGGCGCGGATCGTCCGCCAGCCACTGACGCAGCCTGGCTTCGCCGATGGCCAGCAACTCGGGATCGACGAAGGACATCGCCGCGCTGACCTGGGCCAGCGCGCTGGTCGCTTTGCTGTTCAGCTCCGCGCCCTGCTGGTCCGTGGCATCGACCGCGCTGGCCATCGTGGCATAGACCTGCACCTTCATGGCGCGCTGGGAGAGCCCGTCCATGGCGGTCATGGCTTCGAGGAAAGTATCCGGGGTGTCCCCGAGATGTCCCTGGAAGGCTTTGATCGCCGGCAGGCCTTCCAGGATGCTCCTGATCTCGGCGTCGAAGGCTTCGGGCGAGGGGAATACGCTTTCGGCGTTCCAGGTTTGACTCTGTTTGACTTTCGAGCGGGGGAGGGCAGTGGGCATGGTTTTTCCTTTGGAATGGCTGGAGAGTATGGGCGCTCTCTATGATAAACCAACCGCATCCTCCCGCGCAAATAAAAATGCCCCGATATTTCGGGGCATTTTTCGATGAATTTTATTCTTTAGATAATAATTCACCTTACGCAGTTTCACCACTGAGTGCACGGAGAACACGGAGAAAACCCTTTAAAAAATCTCTGTGGACTCCGTGTTCTCTGTGGTGAGAGTATCTTGCTTGCGTAATATCAGTTAATAACAATCGCCGGGCTGGTAAAGTATTTGCCAAGCTGATCCCTGACCATCATCCATCCGGAGGAATATCCCTGGACCGCCGGATAGAGATGGACCTTGATCCACACCTTTCCTTTGCTGTCCAGGTAGACCGAGGCTGGATCGTAAAGCCATGAACTGTTGTTGCGCCCGGACGAGATGATCCTGCCGCCCGGTTCAACGCGGACGAAGAGCCCGTGTTCATATGCGATCTTCAGGGTGAGGTAGGAATCGAGCGGTGAAGATGAGGGTGGCGGACAGTTACACGGCTGACTGGTCGGCGGAGGGTTATAAGGGGGAGGATTCACGCCGGCCGGCAGATTGATCACCTGTCCGGCGTAGATCAGGCTGGGGTTCTGGATCTGCGGGTTGACGGCCAGAAGGTCCCGCCAGCTCACCCCGACGCGCGCCGCGATCTTCCCGAGGGTGTCTCCCGTCTGCACGACGTACGTTCCGCCAGATGTGGGGGCCGGCTGATAGCCTGTCGGCATATAGATAACCTGTCCGGCGTAGAGCCACCAGCCCAGCCCGGGATTGGCAGCCCGGATGGCATCCACCGTAGTGCCGCATTGTTTTGCCAGTCCGCTCAAGGTATCACCCCACTGGACGGTGATAGACCCGGAACAGCCAGACCCGGCAGTCACACTTCCGGTCGAGGCAAAAGAGGCAGCCAGGATCGCGAGCACGACCATTGTTTGCAAAATTCTTTTTGTCATTGCATTCTCCCATTTTTCCGGGCTGAAATCCATCTGAACCTGCCGGAAAGCAAAGCTAAGACTTCGTATATGCATAGAATACTCGAAAAAAGCCACTTGTCAATATATCCGTTAGGCTAATTTCCCGCAAACCGGGTTCGGCCGGCAATGCCTCGCTGGGCGCCTAACATCAGAAGTATGATGTCATTCTGAGCAGTGCCTTGTGCCGAGGCAGGTGTCCTTCGGAACAATGACATGATCTGTTTGATATTAGTTACTCTCCAATTGTCTCTGCCTGCTGAGAAGATGTTTGCTTGAATAAATTTTCACCATCGTTATAATATTATCAATCGGAGGCACTACTATGAAAACATATTCACTATTGATTGCGGTGCTGTTTTTAGGGGGAACCCTGTTAAGCGCATGTCAGCCTGCCAGTACAGTGACGCAGGATATGCCTGTCCCGGAGAATACTGCCACGCCGACAGAATCCCCTGTGCTCACAGAGAATCCTGAACCCTGGCAAATGATCGGAGAATATACGGTCAAGTTTCAGACCATATTGGTAGGTTTTGACAATGCGAGTTACGGGATCACGATCGGGGAACATGGCGAGGTCCATTACACCAGCGACGCCGGGGCGAATTGGCCGAGGTCTGAGAACAGCTCTGCGGCACTTTACGGCCTGGACATCCTGGACGCGCAGACCGCGTGGATCTGCGGCAGTCTGAGCACACGGGTTACGATCAATGGCGGTCAAACCTGGCAGCCGGTGTCCGACTTTGGGGGAGGTGTCCCTTCTCACTGTCGTTTCATCAGTTTCGCCGATAAGCAGGCAGGCTGGGCAGGGACCACGGCAAAACTGGGAACAACCGTTGATGGCGCTGCGACCTGGAACGAAGCCACCTTGCCGGAAGGCCTGGACCTCATTGCTGCCATTTCACAATTTGCTCCCGGGCAGGGATATCTGCTGGACGTGACAGGGAAGCTCTACTTCACTACTGACAATGCCGAAAGCTGGACTTCAGCGGGTGAATTGCCTCTCGAGAACATCAAGATCGACAGCAAGAACTACCCGGTCACGGCAATGCGCTTCTCGGACACGATGCAGGGCATGGTCGTGATCACAGCCGTTGTGGATGGCCAGGCCCAGGTAACGGCCTTCCGCACCAGGGATGGTGGACAGACGTGGACGAAGGAGATCGTCCCGGCCGGCTACGGCATCCCGTATATTTCGCGGGATGGCAAGACGCTGACCCTCTTCAGTCCGCCTTATAAAGCTGTCGTCCTGCAATATCACGGCCAGGAGGATTGACAATCCCATTCGGAATGAATATACTGGGAACCGTTATGAACGTTATGGTGATCCGAAACCGCGAACGAAATATGGACAGGTCTCTGCGCCTTCCCAGTTTCGCGGCATGTCGGATCACCGTTTAGAACTTCCCCAAAAACATATCCGCCGTGAACGAGCGACAGGGAGCGCGAGTTCATGGCTTTTTTGTTGCCCCTGCGAGCCGTGACGGAGAGACCCGTTCGGCTCGCGTTTTCGTTTCACCCCTTCGACCATCCGAAAGAGGTGAAACATGGCAAAAACCCACAAACAAATCAGTCTGGCCCAGAACTTCCTCAGGAGTTCGAAGCTCGTGCGCTCGCTGCTCGAGACAAGCTCCATTGGGGCAGGGGACATTGTCTACGAGATCGGGCCGGGGCGCGGCATCCTCACAGCGGAGCTGGCTGGAAGCGCTCGCCGGGTCGTCGCCATCGAAAAGGATCCGGACTTGGCGCGGGGACTCGGCCTGCGATTCGGCAATCTTGACACGGTCAGGATTGTGATCGGTGACTTCCTGCGTTATCAAATCCCTGACCGGAAGTACAAAATCTTTGCCAATATACCTTACAACCTGACTGCAGATATCATGCGTAAGATCCTGTATACGCAGCCTGTACCGGACGAAGCCTGGCTGATCATGCAGAAGGAAGCGGCCGAGAAGTTTGCCGGCAGACCCCGCGAGACGCAGTTCTCGGTCCTGGCGAAGCCTTCGTTCGATATCCGCATCCTTCGCGACCTGCGCCGGACGGACTTCGAGCCTGTGCCGAACGTGGACTCTGTCCTTCTGCATATCAAAAGACGTCAGCTAGCACTCGTCCGGCAGGAGGATGCCCGTCTCTGGCGCAGTTTTGTGCGTTATGGTTTCGGCACCTGGAAACACAGCCTGAAACTGATCTTCAAACCGGTTTTTAGCTACGAGCAATGGAAGCGTTTGTCGAGAGACCTGCACTTTCCGCTGGACGCCATCCCCTCGGGATTGACCTTCGAGCAGTGGCTCGGCCTGTTCGAATGTTTCAAACAGAGAGTTCCAGGGAATAAACAGGCCTATCTAAAGTAGGTCACGTCTTCGCGAAGCACCCCGAGCACAGCGCAGGGGATGACGTGACAGTTTCAGGTACTGCCCCGCTGAGGCGGGGTCTTCGAAAAGCATGACCTACAGTATTTAAAGAGACTGCGCCGCGTCCGCTGGTTCTTTCGTTTTGCTTTTTCCATATCCCATGCGGGCCAAAAGATGGTCCTTGAGCACGAACTGGTGATACAACGCCGCGCCCACATGCAGGACCACCAGCCCGAGCAGGGCAGGGGCGATGATCCCATGCGAGACGCGGGCCGTGAAGACGTAAAAGTCCGCCGGCAGGACCGCGCCCGAGCCGCCAAAGACGATGGGGATCAGTCCCGACTGCAGCGAGAGTGACAGTCCGCTCAGGGTCATCAGGAATACCAGCGCATACAGCGCGTAGTGGACGGCCTTCCCGACCCAGTCGAAGAAGGCGTTGCCCGCTGTGACCGGGGCGGGTCTGGGCAGGCGCAGACGGGCGACGAAGCGAACGATGAGGACGACCAGGGTGGTCAGACCCAGTGTCATGTGAGCCGCCAGCGGCAGGATCTTGGCGGAATCATTGGGCAATCCGCTCATGGTTTTGCCGAGCAGAAACGCAGCGAAGATCAGGACCACCACCAGCCAGTGCAAAGTGACCTGCAGGGGATGATAGCGGGTATTGGTATCTTTTAGTATGCTCAACCTCTTTCAAGAATACTTTTGGAACACATTACAAAAACAATTTTTCGTCACGCCTGCACCGACCGTGATGGCGCCAGAGCGCCATCATGCGGTGTTGCGAGGCATGGCGCTGAAAGCGCCATGCCGACTGCGAAGCGTGCCTGCGCCAAGCAATCTCAGATTTAATTAAAGATTACTTGAGATTGCCACGCGCCTTCGGCGCTCGCAATGACGGATCAAGAGAGGTTTTTCTCGCCTGAAGGAACGTCAGCGTGAGAATGATGAACCAGGTAGTCAGGCGGATCGTCATCGCCACGAGACTGTCGATTGCTACAACATCGCGGTAAGCAGTCTGGAGGATGATCATGATGATCGCGTGAATGACGAAGGTTGCGATGGCAGCCGGCCTGGCGAATTTGTTGTTTGTCCAAATGAGCAGGGCTGTGATGAAAACCGTCAGGACGCCGACGGTGTAGTTGTAGAGCGGGAGCCAGTCGATCACGTAGTAGTCGGGGACCTTGCCTACCAATACCTGCCCTCCCGCAAAGACCGCCATCATTCCGATGATGAATGCGAGAGCCGCGGCAACTTTATTCATATCTGTCCTTCTTTCCGATCCTGCTTTTTGGCAATCGCACGATCGAGGATTGCCAGGAACTCATCCAGGGGCACGCGATGGATGCGGGCCGCCCATTCGACCGTCACGGCTTTGGCGGCGAGCATGCGCAGGGAATAGCGTCCCACGCGCTGCACGCCGAAGACCTCCATCACATCGGCGATGTCGCCGTATTCCTCCAGGATGGCCGAGACGCGCGTGTCTTTGGTAATGTCCATGGCTATGCTGCTTCGATCTTCTGCAGTCCAGTCCGCGCGACGTCGATGAGCTCCTTCAGCGGGCGGAGGAGGGCCAGCACGTACAGGGCGAATCCGATCCCGTACAGGATGCCGCGCGCCGGGACGATGAAGATGCTCAGCCAGACGAGCAGACTCCCCGCCGTCGCGGCCGCGAGACTCCCCCAGCTCCCGCCCAGCTGCGGATTCTCCTCCTTGAGGAAGAAGCGGCGCGCAATGTACGGGACGAGGGCAATGCCGAACTGGAGAGTCCAGCCGTAGATCAGGGCCTGAGGCGCGGTCGCTTCGATCGGTCCGCCCTCGAGGACGCCCGTCAGGATCAGGGGCGCGGCCAGCACGGGAGCCAGGATCCACAAATAGGAAGCGACCAGATGCCAGGCGCCCGGGCTGTTCAGTCTGTCACTTTGCCGGAGGACGCGGACCATCAGGACCAGAAGCCAGGCCGTCGAGGCAAGGTGCACGATCAACCCCACCACGGTGAAAGGCAGGCCGGCATCGCTGCCCAGCCAGGGACCCAGCACCAGGCCGAACGCGCCGAGTGTCATGCTCCAGTAGATGAAGGACGTGCCATTGAGCGTTCGTCCCGTGATCATCGGCAGTAAATCCACGAGCAGGCCGGCGAAGACGAGCGACATGAAGCCCCAGGAATTGGCATGGATGTGTACTTCGAGTGGGATCTTGATTGCCAGCGCCGGGCTCCAGTTGAGGAACAGGCCCGTGCCAACGATGATCCCGACGAGCAAGTAGAAAATCCCGGTGATGTAGAACTTGAGGCTGGCAGGCGCGCCGCCGCCGCGCACTCCCCATAGTTGGACCAGCAGCAGCGTCGCGGCGATGAAGATCAGGGTGCCGCCGGTAAAGATCATCGGCTGGTTCACGCCCGCAAAGCCCGCCACGAGCGCAATCAGACCCACGTTGAGGGTTAGCCAGATGTCCCAGCGCATGGCGGGACGCGGTCTATTCGAAAGCGAGGCCACCAGCAGGGGCAGCAATCCAAAGATTACCTGGGAAATGATCCCGAGCGTGATGAAGTGCACGCGCACCCAGCGAAGCGCCGGGAACATGCCGACGAGGTTCAGGCTGACCAGGGAAGCGTCCGCCGCGGCCAGCAGCGCGACGAACGTAAAGACCAGCGTGGTCAGAAGATAGGGAATGGGCATTTTATTTCTCTCCTTTCGAGCCAAGGAAGATCAGGCGCGTCTTCGCGTTTATGCCGCGCTTCACTCCGCTCGGCGCGATCACGGTCACGCCGGGTTTGATCTCGAAGACCTCCTCGCCGATGGTCATCAGTCCCGTACCTTCGAGAAAGTGGTACATCGCCGCCGCGTCTGCGTGGGCCGGAATCTGGCCGCCAGCCTCCAGACCCGCGACCAGCGTCTTGAAGCCGGGCGTGTCGATCAGAAACTGCGGCTGGGGACCCTCCGCCGCAAAGACCGCTTTTGACTTTGTATCTGCAAAGTAGACTTGAGAAGTTGTGTCAGACATATCGACTCCTTTTCGATAGCCTGACTGTACTCGTTTCCCCCGTTCCGCGCCCCGACTTTTGTCGGGTTTTTGAACACTTTTCACCACGGAGAGCACGGAGTTCACAGAGATTTTTTAAAGGTTTTCTCCGTGCTCTCTGTGTTCTCCGTGGTGAGATTCTTTATTTGCCCTGAAGCATTGCCCGCTCTTCCAGTCCCTTGCGGTCTAGGATACGGATGTGCTGCCGGTCCATCTCGATCAGGCCGGCTTTCGTCAGCTCGCGGATGACGCGGCTCAGGACGTCCGGGACCGTGCCGAGGTGGGCGGCCAACTCGGTCTGGTTCGTCCAGCGGCGGCGCTCGATCACATCCCCCTCAGCCTGCTCGAGCAGAAGCTTCGCAAACCTCGCTTCGACGGTCTTCAGGGACAGATCCGATGCCAGCGTAACCAGCCCGATGATCTTATCGGCCATGTTCTCGATGATCTGCAGCGCCGTCTGCGGGTGCGTCCGCACGATCTCTTCGAGAGCCTGGCGGGGAATGAGCCATATCCCCGACTCCTCCAGGGCGATCGCGGTGGCGGGATTGGGCTTCTTGGCCAGCACGCCGATCTCGTTGAAGATCTCGCCCGCACTGATGAAGCGCAGGACCTGCTCACGGCCATCGGGCGCAGCCTTCAGAGCCTTCAACGAGCCATATTGCAGATAGTACAAATTGCTTTCCTGGTCTCCCTCCCAGAAGACGACTGCATCTGGCGGAAACACCTTCCAGGTCGCGTTCTTTGCCAGGGTAGCCAGCGCCTCAGAATTGAGCCCGCGCAGGAATTCGAAGGTCTGAAGCCGTTTGAGGAGGATATCGGGTTGCATGGTTACTGGTCCTGTAGGTCACGTCTGTGACGTGACACTTTCAAAGAACCGTCACGCTATAAGCATGACCTACTTGTATAATTTATGTATGAATTTTCACCGTTATTATATTCCCGGTTCAGCAGTATTTATTACGCAGGTTGTTCAGGATCGCAAGCCTGTTTTTCATGATCCTCAATGCATGAACCTGCTGAATGAAATTCTATGTAACGTCAGGCAATTGCACCCTTTCACGATATTGGGATATGGCTTTTTACCTGAGCACTTTCATATCATTATTCAACCAACCGGGGGGAGTACCTTCAGTGACATCATGCACTCGCTCAAACCAAACTTTACCAGGGAATATAAAAGACTTCTCGGACTTTCATCCTTTGAGTCCATGAAATTCTGGCAAAAGCGGTTTTGGGATCACGTCATTCGTGATGATCGTGATTTTGAAAATCACCTCCATTACATTCATTTCAATCCTGTCAAACATGGGTATGTAACTGATC
>JBAVVF010000633.1:0-7739 GCA_049697155.1 Anaerolineales bacterium | reverse complement strand
GCTCTCCGGCGGACAGCAGCAGCGCGTCGCGATCGCGCGGGCTCTCATCCACAATCCTTCCGTGGTGCTGGCAGACGAACCGACCGCCTCGCTCGACACGGAACGCGCCTTCCAGGTGGTGGAAACGTTTGCGCATCTCATTCACGAGAATAACCGGGCAGGCATTATGGTGACTCATGACTTGCGTATGTGTCGGCATGTGGACCGAGTCCTGCAAATGCAGGATGGCAAGCTGGTGCGAGTCTATGAGACGAAGGAGGAGATCATGGAACTGGCGAGGGGGACGCTGAAGCATTAAAAAAAAGACCTCCAGGGACATCTTCCTCGGAGGTCTCACTGACGGCTAAAGGCTAATCGCTGGCAGCTAACCGCTACCCTCATGAAAAAACTCATCCATGACCGGCGCGATGTTTTCCGGGATATCCTCGTTCCACGCGCCGCCGTCGATGACCTCGCCGGTCTGGTTACCTTTCGCATCTAATTTGAAATAGACCGGAATGGCATCGAAGCGGAAGCCTCCTATGCTGCCATCCTTCCATCCCCATTCGTCCACATCCAATTTGATGATGTATGTCCCGCTGTAGGCCTTTAGCATGGCTTCATTTTCGGCTTCGAGCCATTTTTCGATCGCCTTGCACGGCGGGCACCAGGTTGCATCGAATTCAACGACCGGCATTTGACCGAGCTCGCCGGCCTTTTGGGCTTCAGCCATCAGCAGGGCCTGCAGGTCGCCGTCCCCGGGGTGCAGGCGGACGATCGTAAAACCGGTCGAGGCGGCGGCAGGAGGCTTACTCGGCTGCAAAGCATCCTTCGTTGGCAGAGGGGCGATCGGCTCGGGCGTCGAGGTCGATGCCTGGGGGATCAGAAAGTTGCAGGCCAGCAAAAAGGCTGCAACGAGAAGCGGCAGGAATCTTTTATTCATTTGGTCACCCTATTGACTGTCAAATAGCTCTGCCCCCGGGATACGGACCTGCACGATCTTTCCCTCCACCGGCGGCTTGCACTGATAGGCGCTGCAGGCCATGTAGGTGATCTTGATCTCCTCCGCGATCCAATCCTCCCCGGGCGGAAGCTCGACAGGCAGGCGTAATGTCACCGGGCCCTCCGGATAGACGAGCAATTCCCTCGGCTCGAAATCGGGTTCCTGGGCTTGCACACTTTCGGTCAACTGACCCAGGGCTGTAATCCGACTCTCTGCGGCCAACTCAAGCAATGTGGGTCGCCCCAGACCATCCAGGCCGCTGGCGGGGATATCCTTGCTGTAGAGGTGATGCCCATCCGGCGGGGTGAATGTGGCAGACAAAAAGGCACCCCCGGCCGGGTCACGCTCCAGGGAAATGGAGACACTCACATAGTTTTCCGTAAAGGAAGCCAGGACAATGGGCTCACCTGAGGCAGGTGTGCAGGCAGCATTGACCGCTGCAAGCAGAAAGATTATTGACAAAACGCTGAAAAAGAGACGCAGTTTCATATCTGTTGGGCCTATTATAAGCCAAAGACCTCCAAAGGATTTCTCCCTCGGAGGTCTCGCTAACAGCTAACCGCTAATAGCTGTTAATGTTAGCTATGCTGTTTCCAAATATCTCTCTATTTCATAATCCGTCACATGGATGCGGTACTGATCCCACTCCTCCCACTTGGCGCGGGTGAAGGCTTCGTATGCCACGGGTCCGAGCGCGTCCACCAGGACCTTGTCTGCGGCGAGTTCTTCGAGAGCTTCCGCCAGGGAGCCGGGCAGTTCTCCGACGCCTAACTTCTTGCGTTCCTTCGCGTCCAGGTGATAAAGGTTCACATTGTTCAGCGGCTTGGGCGGCTTGAGGTCGTTGTCCATGCCGTCCAGGGCTGCGGCCAGCATTCCGGCAAAGGCCAGGTAGGGGTTCGATGACGGATCGGGGAAGCGCAGCTCGGCGCGCATGGCTTTGTTGCGTCCCTCGGTGTAGCGCGGGATGCGGATCAATGCCGAGCGGTTCTGCTGGGCCCAGCCGATGTAGACCGGGGCCTCATAACCCGGCACCAGGCGTTTGTAGGAATTGACCGTCGGCGCGACCAGTGCCGCGAGACCGCGGGCGTGCTTGAGCTGTCCGGCAATGAACGAGTAGGCACAGGCCGAAATGTGGGTTTCATCCTTCTCATCGAAGAACAGATTGTTACCATCCCGGTCGAAGAGACTCTGGTGGCAGTGCATGCCGGAGCCATTGATGCCGAAGACCGGCTTGGGCATGAAGGATGCGATCAGCCCGTGCTGCGCGGCGATCGCTTTGACGGTGTACTTCAACGTCAGCACATTGTCCGCGGCCGTGACGGCATCTGCAAAACGAAAATCAATTTCATGCTGTCCGAGCGCAACTTCATGATGCCCGACTTCGATTTCGAGTCCCATCGAGTGCAGGGCCTCCATCAGCTGGCTGCGCACGCGCACCGCTTCGTCGAAGGCCGAGAAGTCGAAGTATCCACCCGTATCGTGCGGAACCGGATGGACACCGTGGCCGTTCTCGCCCTTGAACAGGAAGAATTCCGGCTCGGGTCCGATGTTATAGGTCCAGCCGCGTTCGGCGATCTTGGCCAGCAAACGCTTGAGCACGCCGCGCGGATCGCCTTCAAACGGACTGTCATCCGGCATATAGATGTCGCAGAAGACGCGCGCCCGGCGTCTTTCCACGGAGCTCCAGGGCAGGACCGCGTAGGTATCCGGGTCGAGCCGCAGATGCATATCGCTCTCCTGGATGCGGGCGAACCCTTCCACCGACGAGCCATCGAACCAGACACCGTCCTCCAGTGCCCCTTCCAGCCCACTGACGGGCATGTCCACACTTTTCACTGAGCCGGTCACATCCGTAAACTGAAGGGAAATATACTTCACTCCATCTTCCTGTACTCGCTTGACAAGGTCTTTCGCGTCCATTTTTCTCTCCTTTGTAATAACGATTTTCCAACTGCTTTAGGCAGGTATCCAATAGGTGAACGTGAGGGAGGAATTAGTCGTCGCCGTCGGGGACGGCCTGCAAGGGTTGTGTCTTGACCTTGACCTGCCGGGCGCTATTGATCACGATGACCGAGCCGATAATGATGGCAGCGGCGATCAGGATGCGCCCGTTCAAAGGTTCGTCTGCCAGCAGGCTTCCGAGCAGGACAGCCACGACAGGATTGACATAGGCATAGGTCGACATCAGGGAAATTGGAGCGTTGTGCAGCAGCCAGCCATACGAGACGAACCCGATCAGCGATCCAAATGTAATGAGATAGGTCAGACCCAGCCAGGAGCGCATCGAAACCTCGCCGAGGCTGAATCCGCTGAATTCGCCTTTCACCCCGCTGACGATGAACAGCGCCAGCGCGCCCGTCAGCATTTGCATGCCCGTCGAGAGCAGCGTGGATTTGGGCATGTCCGCGCCCTTGGCGTAGATCGAGCCCAGGGACCAGAAGAACGGAGCGAAGAGCAAAAGGATAATGCCAAAGGTGTTGTAACTGACTCCCGTTCCCGTGATCTCCGTAGGGCCAATCAGGATGAAGACGCCCACAAAACCAACGATCAATCCCAGGATGGCTTGCCAGGTTGGTTTCGCTCCGCCTGAACGCAGCGATTCGAAGAGTACAAGCCAGAAGGGTGAGGTGGAGATCATGAGTGCTGCAATCCCTGAAGGGACGGTTTGCTCGGCCCAGGCGACCAGGCCGTTGCCGCCGAGCAGGAGCGCCGCTCCCACGATCGCCGTGGACTTCCAGTTGCTGAGGGTTGGGGCGGGGTCGCCGGCCGCGCGCCGCCAGGCGTAAAGTATTGCGCCGGAGACCAGGAACCGCAAAGCGGCATGCAGGAACGGTGGGATGGTCTCCACCGAGAAACGAATCGCAAGATACGTCGAACCCCAGACGATATACAGTGCCAGTAAAGCAATCCAGACTTTTGTTTTCATTCTCTTCCTTTTGTTCCAAATCCGTTGGTTGAGTAGGGCGAGTGTTTGTCGAACCCGTATCGAAACCAACAAGGAACCAAAATAATCCTGGCGGCCTGTGGTCTCGATACGTGGCGCTGAGGCGCCACTACTCGACCAGCGATATATTCACGAATTCTCTCGCCAGCAGCGCTTTCTTTCGCAACGCGCCATACCTGTAATTTCCAAAGTCACCGACCTTGCGGATGACCCGATGACAGGGGATAAGCACCGCGATTGGATTGTGCCCTACAGCAGTTCCGACGGCTCGGGTGGCGCGAGGCTTACCGATCCGGGTCGCGATCCCTTCGTAGGTGGTGACTGCGCCGGCCGGGACCTGCAGCAGTGCTTCCCAGACCTTCAGCTGGAAGTTCGTGCCGCGCAGATGGATGTTCAGCGGCTTGCCGCGGCTGCTGTATCGCAGATCAAAGATCGGCTCGATCAGCCCCGCGGTCGATCGGTAGTCCTCGATCATCCGCGCCTGCTGCCAGTCCGCGACGAGCTGGTCGATCGCGTCCCCCTCGCTGGTCTGCACGAAGCTCAGGTGACAGATGCCGCGCTCGGTGGTCGCGATCACGCACTTCCCAAAGGGCGTCGGGTGGACTCCGTAACGGATCGTTACACCGGCGCCGCGCGATTTATATTCGCCCGGCGTCACAGCCTCGGTCGTGACAAAAAGGTCGTGCAGACGTCCCAGGCTGGAAAGCCCGACCTGGTGCGTGGTGTCCAACAGGTTCTCAGACTGGTCCAGCAGACCTTTCGCGCCTTCCTTGGTTAAAAATTGCAGAAAGCGCTTCGGGCTGACGCCTGCCCAGCGGGTGAACAATCTCTGAAAGTGGTATTCGCTTAACCCGACATCTGCAGCGATGTCTTCGAGCCCTGGCTGGTCTTTGTAATGGTTTTCAAGGTACAGGATCGCCTGCTCGATGCGCAGGTAATCTTCAGATAACTGGTTTAGATTCGTCTGAATGTTCATAGTTCTCTCCTTATTGATTGTATTCTATGAACATCTCTCGTTCCTGCCGACCCGATTCTTGCTCTGTTGGCGACTACGCTCAAGCCGCCGTCCGCGGCGGCGTTCCCGCCGCCTGGAGCAAGTTGGGGGTGAGATTGTTTGTACTTAAACAAAAAGACATGCCCAGGCATGCCTTAGACAATAGCAAAGCTATTAAATAAAACAGCCCTTCCAAACACTTAGGCCGGACATGTGCAAAGATCCATGCCTGGCTCACTGCGCCTGCCTTGTCCCGGCCGTTGCCGCCCGGATTTCGACACGAGCAACAGAGTTTTTTTAAACCTGTTACTCCTCGCGCTTGTTTCGGAAGGGAGAAAGGAGTCTGTGACAAACTCCAGAGGCATCCGCTGATCGATCCGATGTTCTCCCGGCCACTGCCTGCCGGGATTAGCGCCCCGTTCGCACGGGGGAACCTCCACCTCGTGATCCCGCTGGTGGTTGAGTAGGCGGTGTACTTCCGCCGTATCGAAACCATGGGACCCAGCCGCTAAATCTCCGCTTATTCAATTGTAAACCGGCGCTACAATGGCGGCGATTGTACACGTATGGCAGGTCTTCGTCAAGCCCAAAATTGGTGATTGAAAAATAGACGAATTCCATGTAAGATGCGACTGGAAAGTAGTCTTCTTACAGTTATCTTTATTAGTTGAGGTTATCATGCAGACCAGGCATTCCATTCAGGATTATGTGAACGTCGTAAAACAGGGGTTCAGCAAAAGCTTCAGAAGCGAAAGACCCAAAAAAGTGATCATTGTCGGAGCAGGGCTGGCAGGGTTATCTGCCGCCTACGAACTGCTTCAGGCCGGGCACGATCCGCTGGTTCTGGAGGCGCAGCACCGCGTCGGTGGGCGCATCTACACGATGCGCGAACCTTTCGCGCGCGGCCTCTATGGCGAGGCAGGGGCGATGCGCATCCCGCGCTCGCACGAATTGACGATGGCCTACGTCGAGCAGTTCGGCCTGCAAACCTGCGATTTCACGATGGGAAACCCGCGGGCCCACGTTTACGTGGGCGGGGTCAAGCGCCGGCTGGCCGAAGTCCAGGCGGACCCTGAATTGCTTGGCTTTGAAGTCTCCGAAGTCGAGAAGGGGAAGATCTCCGGATTTTATTGGGAGCAGACGATCCGTCCGCTGGTGGAAAAGATCGAAGAGGAAGGCGAAGCGGCCTGGGATGAGATCTGCGCCGAGTACGACCAGTATTCCGTCCGGGAATTTCTCGAGTTGAAAGGCTGGTCGGAGGGCATGATCGAGATGTTCGGCCTGCTCAACAATCAGGAAGCGATGATGAACTCGTCGTTTCTGGAGTTGTTTCGTGAAGATGGGGGCAACTATTACACGAATATGTGCCAGATCGCGGGCGGGGCAGACAATCTGCCGCACGCCTTTCTGCCCGCGTTGGGATCACGTCTCCGCTACGGGGCCCGGATGGTGGCCGTCGATCAGACGCCCGAGGAGGTTGTCATCCATTACCAGACGCGGGTCGGCCGCTTCGAGGCCCGCGGCGACTATGCGATCCTGACGGTGCCATTCCCGGTTTTGCGGCACGTCGAGGTGTTAAAGCCATTTTCGCGGGCCAAACAGCGCGCCATCCGCCAGCTCCACTACGACGCTTCTGCAAAGATATTCTTCCAGACCCGCCGGCGCTTCTGGGAGGAGGATGAGGGAATCTACGGCGGTGGGACCGTGACTGACCTGGCCATACGCAACCTGTATTACACCGATTACGGCAAGGAGACCGGGCGGGGGATTCTGCTGGCAAGCTACACCTGGTCCGAAGATGCCCAGCGCTGGGGATCCCTGCCGCCGCACGAACGCATCGAGCAGGCCCTCGAAAATGTGTCCGTCATCCATCCCCAGATCCGGGATGAATTCGAAACGGGGGCCTCGCACATGTGGCACGATGATCCGTACGCGGGCGGGGCGTTCGCGCTCTTTGATCCGGGCCAGCAGACCCTTCTGCACGAGGAGATCATCAAACCGGAAGGCCGCATCCACTTTGCCGGAGAACACGCCTCGCTTTACCATGCCTGGATCCAGGGGGCGTTCGAATCAGGATTGCGAGCGGCAATCGCCATCCACCAATCCCTCTGACTAAAAAGACGTCACAGGTTTTCAAAACCTGTGACGTCTCTTCATTATCGATGCCCCGCCGATGCCGTGTGCTGCGGAGTTTTGAACCTGCTTTCGCAGGTGGGTCCCGACCCAGAAACGCCGCCTTGGCTCAGGCCTATCGCGTTATTTCTTTAGGAGTTAGAGACCCTAAAAGTAAGTGTTGGCTCAAAACGGAAGGTGCAACATCACGTACACAGCAGGGACGAGATTCTTATACCATAAAGGCGAGTGCAAGGGTAGAGAAAAATTAATACTTAAGTACTTTTATCCATTAGAGTTTTGTAAATAGATTTTCAAACCTGTAAGCATGGCCTAATCAATATGATTTATGCATATTGATAACGTCACGCTGCGGGTGGATTGAGCTGTGAAAACTTTCCCGATTGATTTTATGTTCATTTTATGCTAATCTTGTTCTGGCAAAACCAGCTCAACACAAGGAGAAATCTATGGCAACGGTTCCAGGTATCGATGTTTCCTATTGGGATGCAGGGATCGACTGGCCCAAGGTGCGTGCGACGGGGCAGCGCTACGTCTTTGCAAAAGCAACCGAAGGGGATTTTTATGCGGATCCCACCTTTGACGACAACTGGCGCGGCGCCAAATCGGCCGGACTCCTGCGAGGGGCCTACCACTTCTTCCGGGCGAACGTGGACGCCAAAAAACAGGCCACCAAGTTCATTGAC
>JBAVVF010000632.1:0-1885 GCA_049697155.1 Anaerolineales bacterium | reverse complement strand
TATCGACCCCTATGTGGCAACCGGAATCATAGCTATGGGTGTCGTCGAAGGCGCGAAGACCGCGCCTCCGCCGCTGAGACAGGAAAGCCCGGCAGCCGTTGCGTCAGGCGGCGATGTGCAAAACAATCAGTTTGCCGGCATCGTCAAAAGCATTGCTCAAAACTCCATCGATGGACAGGGAAGCCGTCTGGTGCTGGGGGAGGGGATGGCGCCCATGCAGGAGTCCCTCCGCAGTGGTGGAAGGTATATCCTGGTCCATCCTGAGGTAGTGAACCAGCTCAAACAAAACAATATCGATCCATTCCTCGTGTATGAAGCAGCCATGCAAATGGAAACTGCGTCTAAAATTCCCCAAATCGAATTCGTTGGTGCCAACGTCGACACGCTGCTGCAGACCTGGACCGGCAAACCTGAAGACCAGGCTCCAATTCATGTCAGGCAGGTGCTCTGGCTGCAAAGGAATGCAAGCCGGTTAGGGTATGAAAAGAGCGGGAATAGCTGGAAGTTAAAACAATAATGTATCTGTAGGGGTGACGCACATCGTACCCACAGGGTATGCGTCGCCCCTACCTGTAAAACCCCACAATCTGCTCTGCAAAATCGATCAGGCTCCGGCGCAGGGATTCCGGTTCTAGCACTTCCACGGCACGACCCAGCCCGAGCAGACGCGTCCGGGCCGCGACGAACGATTCGAACGGCAGATCGAGGGTCACCCAGCCGTCCGGATCCGGGGCAGGCTGTTGGGGAAGGCCGCCACGGGCGCGGTCGCCGAGATATTCTCCGAGATAGCGCAGCGTCTCCGGCGCGACGCGGACCCGCGCACAGAACGGCGGCTGGGTCTCGTACTCCCGGCACCAGGCCTCCCAGAACGCCTCGAGCCGAAACCCGGGCGGGCGTGTAAACCCCTCGGGCGTCAGCTCCGCCTCGACGATCTGCGAGACACGCGTCACCTTCGGAGTCCCGCCGCGCCCATACACCAGATACCAGATGTTCGCCTTGGCAACCAGCCCGTACGGCTCGGCGTCCTGTTCGAATTCCGTATTGAAAAACTCCCAGCGGACCTTGATCCGCAGGCGGCGGTCCTGCCAGAGAGCCTGCTGGATGGTTTGCAGGCACGGCACCTGTTGTGCGGACTGGAACCACCAGGAGGAATCGAGGTGAATGCGCTGGCGCGTGCGCGACTCGTCGGCGCGGCGGCCTTCGGGCAGGGAGGCCGACAGCTTGAGCAATGCTCCCTTGAACGTTTCACCCATCCCCAGCTGTGTCAGTGGCGCGGGGATGCTCAGCATGAAGAGGGCCCGGGTCTCGTCGGGCGTGAGGCCCGTCAGCGTGGTGCGGTACTCCTCGATCAGCCTCACCCCGCCTCCGGGTCCGCGCGAGGCGTAGACCGGGACGCCCGCCGCGGAGAGGGCAGTGATGTCCCGATAGATGGTCCGCTCAGAGACCTCCAGTTCGTCGGCCAGTTCCTGCGCGGTCATCTGCCCGCGGGACTGGATCAGCATGAGCAGGGAAAGAAGTCTGTCGGCACGCATGTTTTCATTCTAACAGGAATTCCTGACAGGAGATGTCAGGTAACTTCTGCTAAGATGTGACCGTCTTCGAAGACAAACAAAGTTATGCACACGTGTGCATAAACATTAAACGGAGAAAATATGAGCGACATGGAAGTTCGCATCGTCAAACTACCCCCCATGCGGGTGGCGTGTGTCAACGGCTTCGGCCAGGGGCCGGAGGGAATGGCGTTCGATAAAATGAAAGCCTGGGCAACGGCCCATGACATAATCGGGAAGGCCTATCGCCTGTTCGGCTACAACAACCCGGACCCTTCGCCCGGTTCGCCGAATTATGGCTACGATGTGTGGATCACCGTGGATAAATCGGTGCA
>JBAVVF010000631.1:0-2197 GCA_049697155.1 Anaerolineales bacterium | reverse complement strand
TATTAGAAAAGCTTCTGTCCCACGTTCCAGGACGCGCTGATGTCCCGCAGATGCTCCGGGCTGAGTCCATCCCCCGGGGCCCCGGCAGCCAGATTCAGGTACTCGTAATGTGCCGCCGTCTCGGCATATTCGACCAGGTCCAGAGCATGTAAGAGCGAGTCGTCCGCCCGGGCCATCACCCCGTGCTGCGACCAGATGACTATGCGATGTTCACGCAGCGTCAGCAGCGTCTCGACGGTCAGTTCCGCCGAACCCGGCAAAATGAATGGCAGAACACCGATCCCCTCGGGGAAATTAAGAATGGTCTCCGGCTGCCAGCGCAGAAGATGGAGATTGAGGTACTGCTCGTCACGATAAGCCGGGACATGGCTTAGATAGGTAAGACGCAGGGGCTGGGCATGCAGGATGGCATGTCGTTTCAGATCCCTGCCGCGCATTTGATCGTGATGTACAGCCAAGTGCGAATTGAACTCACTGGTCACCCTCTTGAACGGAGGATCGGGCGCAGTGAACAGTTTCCCCGTCCGCCCGCCTGGCTCGACGACGATGCAGGCCAGATTGGCCGTCGGCGCCTCGGCAATCTCGCGCAGCCGCCGCCCTGAGCCGGTGACGATCAGAGTCGCGCCCGCCAAATCCGGGGCAGATACAGGCAGCTCTATTGGCTGCATGTTTGGGAACCGCGCGGCCACCTCGACCGGCTCACGCAGGCAGATCGAAAGATTACCTGCCGCACCTTCGGCCGCGCCGATCTCCGACAGCCGTTTTCCGACCTGCCCGAGTTCGCTCAGGAGTGAATCGAGTTCTAGTGAAATGGAAGTCATTCACAAACCTTTTCAGAACTGAATTGGCTGTAATTTTATCAATCGTGACCCCGTTTCTATTTTGCGATTGGCAGTGTGAACGTGAATGTGCTTCCGCTCCCCTCGCCGGCGGATTCGGCCCAGAGGCGTCCGCCGTGAGCTTCGACCAGGGCACGCGCAATCGTCAGGCCGATCCCGCTCCCGCCGCCGGAACGGCGCGAACGCGATTTGTCGGCGCGGTAGAAACGGTCGAAGATGTGCGGCAGATGCTCGAACGGAATCCCAACACCGGTGTCGCGGACGGAGATTTGGACTTCATTATTCATGCGCTGGGCGGCGATCGTCACGCGGCCAGCTTCAGGCGTATACTGCAACGCGTTCGCTGTGAGATTGGTCAGCACCTGGACGGCGCGGTCCTCGTCAGCCAGGACACGCGGCAGATCGGAGGCCAGGTCCAGGTCAAAAGAGATGCGCTTCGATTCGGCTTGCGGCGCAAGTCGTTTGGTCACCGTCGTCACAATCGACGAGACTTCCACCGGGCGAAGATCGAGTTGATAGGCCTGGCTTTCCACCCGGCTGAGTTCCTGCAGATCGTCGACCAGACGGTTCAAGCGGTCTGTCTCCGCATGGATCTGCTGGTAGGTGTCCTGTGTGGCCGGCAGGATCCCATCCATCAAGCCTTCCATGGAGCCTTTGATGGCGGTGAGAGGCGTGCGCAGCTCATGGCTCACGTCGCCGATCAGACGCCGCCTCATGGACTCGACTTCATTCAGCTTTTTCGCCATCTGGTTGAAGCGCATGGCCAGCTGGGCGAGTTCGTCCGCGCCGCGCACCTGCACGCGTTCGTCATAGCGTCCAGCGGCGATGCGCTCCGCCGCCAGAGACATGGCACTGATCGGTGCAGTCACACTGCGGCTCAAATAGAAGCCCAGAACGATGGCGACAACAGCCGCCGCCAGGGCAGCATAAAGCAATGCTTCGTTGAAACCGGCACGGAACTCACTGTAAAATGGCGGCGCTCCAGTGTGTCCGCCCCATCCCTGTCCCTGACCCTGTCCGCCCATCATCGTTCCCATCCCGGCCATATGGCGATTAAAGGAGGCAGGCAGAATGAACTGGCTGGCAACGATCAAGACCGCCACCCCGACCAGGATGATCACCAGATACGAAAGTAATAGTTTTGCGCCCAGATGACGGCGGAAATAATCAGTCATTGTTCCTCACTAACCGCGGATGAACGCAGATGAAAGGGATATCTAATCTGTGTTCATCCGTGTTTATCTGTGGTTTATAGCGGTTCATCGTCGAACCTGTAGCCGACCCCGCGCACGGTCGCGATCAACTCTTCGCGCCCCAGCTTTTGGCGCACATGACCCAGATGCACATCGACCACACGC
>JBAVVF010000630.1:0-4270 GCA_049697155.1 Anaerolineales bacterium | reverse complement strand
CCTCAATGTAGGCATAGGACCGGTCGAAGGCATTATTGTCGAAATGGTATTCGTCGTGACCGAGCTGCCCGAGGGGCCGGTCCTGGTACAGGTTCGCAGCGATGATTCCTTTCAGCGCACGAGGGCTGAATGTGTCATCCAGGGCAAGATGGATCATTTCCACGTGAAGGGGTTCCAGCATTTGATGATTATAACGTGGGGCGGGTAGGCGAGATGAGCCGACCTTACGGAGAGTGGCTAAAAGAATAGGCGAAACATTTTCTCACCACGGAGAACACCGAGTTCACAGAGACTTTAAAAGGTTTTCTCCGTGTGCTCAGCGCACTCCGTGGTTAAAGTGTTGGCAAGGCCCACGCAATTATCCACTCTCCCCCTACGTTATAATGTCGTCATGACGTTTTATACTTCCAAAGGCGACGACGGGACGACAAACCTGCTTGGCGAAGGACGCGTGGCAAAGTATCATGCCCGCATCGAGACGGTCGGGACGCTGGACGAATCGACCGCGGCGCTCGGGCTGGCGCGGGCCCAGTGCCTTGATCCACATTCGAGCGGAATCCTGCTCGAGGCGCAGCGTGACCTGTACCGGCTGATGGCCGAGGTCGCCGCGACGCCTGAGAATGCCGAGAAGTTCCGCTTCATCGACGCGGCCCGCGTGACCTGGCTCGAGGCACAAACCGACGAACTGAGCAAGCTCGTGGAGATGCCAAAGGAATTCATCCTGCCGGGAGATTCGGAGGCAGGCGCGGCGCTGTCGCTGGCGCGGGCCATCGTCCGCCGGGCAGAGCGCCGCGTGGTGGAGCTGTTCGATGCCGGGGAGATCAAAAACCCGGAGCTGCAGAGGTATCTCAATCGTTTATCGTCGCTGTGTTTCGTTTTGGAATTGCTGGAGAATAAAGCCGCAGGGCATAAGACGACCCTGGCAAAAAAGTCCTCGTCCTGAGCGGAGGGCTGAGTGTTTGCCGAAGCCCGCAGACGAAGGACAGATTCGCAAGAGCAGCAAAGTTCGCATCCGACACCGCGCTTCGACTGCGGTCCCCTTCGGCAGGCTCAGGGTCCCTCCGCTCAGCGCGAACTACTGCAAAAAGAAGGCGCTTCATGAACACTGAAGAATTTCGCAAAGTTGGACACCAGCTTATCGACTGGATCGCGGACTACCGTGATCGCATCCCCGACCTGCCGGTCAGGTCGCGCGTCGAGCCGGGGGAAGTGCGCGCAAAGTTCCCCGCCCAGCCGCCGGTTCAATCCGAGTCCTTCGATGGCATTTTCGAAGACCTCGAGAATATTATCGTGCCGGGTTTGTCGCTTTGGGCGCACCCGAGCTTTTTTGGATATTTCCCGTGCAACGGAGAACTTTCCTCGGTGCTGGGCGACTACCTGAGCACCGGCCTGGGTGTGCTGGGCTTATCCTGGCAGTCCAGCCCGGCGCTGACCGAGCTGGAGGAAGTCGTCACCGACTGGATGCGCCAGATGCTGGGACTCTCGGAGGCCTGGAGCGGCGTCATCCAGGATACGGCTTCCACATGCACGCTGGTCGCGCTGCTGTGTGCACGCGAACGTGCTTCACAATATTCGCTGGCGCGCGGCGGCTTGCAGGGCGAGGAGCACCCGCTGGTGGTCTATGCTTCCAGTCAGGGTCACAGCTCGGTGGAAAAGGCCGCGCTGCTGGCGGGATTTGGACGCGACAATCTGCATTATGTCGCAGTGGATGAGGACTATGCGATGAGACCGGATGCCCTGGAGGAAGCGATCCAGGCCGACCTCAAGCAGGGTCTGATCCCCTGTGCGGTCGTCGCCACGACCGGGACCACCGGCACGACGGCGCTCGATACGCTCGAGGCGATTGCGCTGGTCGCCCACCGGCACAAGATCTGGCTGCACGTCGACTCGGCGCTGGCCGGCTCGGCCATGATCCTGCCCGAATGCCGCTGGATGTGGGAGGGGATCGAGTCGGCGGATTCGATCGTGCTGAACCCGCATAAGTGGCTTGGGGCGGCGTTCGACTGCTCGCTCTACTACGTGCGCGACCCGGAGCATCTGGTGCGGGTGATGAGCACCAATCCGAGCTACCTGCAGAGCGCGGTGGACAGCCAGGTGAAGAATCTGCGTGACTGGGGTATTCCGTTGGGACGGCGTTTCCGGGCCCTGAAGCTGTGGTGCCTGATCCGTGAACAGGGTGTGGAGGGATTGCAGGCCCGCCTGCGGCGTGACCTCGAGAATGCCCAGTGGTTGGCCGAACAGGTGCGCTACGCGCCCGATTGGTCGGTGCTGGCGCCCGTCCCGCTTCAGACCATCTGTGTGCGGCACGAGCCGCCCGGTCTCGAAGGCGAGGCGCTGGACAAACATACCCTGGACTGGGTGGAACGGGTCAACAACTCGGGCGGGGCGTATCTCGGCCCTTCGATGCTTGACGGGCGCTGGATGGTGCGCGTCTCGATCGGTTCCCTCCCGACGGAACGCGAGCATGTGGAGGCGCTCTGGGCATTGATGCGCCGGGAAGCTGAATGCAGGTAAGAGTCCAGAGTTACGAGACGAAATCCCAGGAACATCAGAATTCATTTAAAGCATGCGCTTCAACTGCGTGCAGTGTACGCAGTTGACCTCATTCCGGTTTTTCCGGAAACGCGCAGGATTGGAACCTATGACAGGCACACTTCTTAATGTCGCGGCTATTCTTATCGGCGGCATGATTGGATTGATCTTTGGGGCGCGCATCCCTGAAAAATTAAAAGAGACAGTCATCGCGGGCATGGGGCTGTTTATCGGCGCGCTGGGACTGCAAATGTTCATCAAGACGGAAGACCCGCTGATCGTTTTGGGCGCTCTGCTGGCCGGCACGCTGCTGGGGGAGTGGTGGAGAATCGAAGATGGTTTGCACCGGCTGGGCGAATTTCTGGAACAAAGGTTTTCACGCGCAGAGGACGACGGTTCGAACAGGTTCGTGCGCGGCTTCCTGACAGCCTCCCTGCTCTTCTGCATCGGTCCGATCGCGATCCTGGGCTCCATTCAGGATGGTTTGAACGGGGATTACAGTCTGCTGACTGTCAAATCAGTGCTGGATGGATTCGCCTCCATTGCGTTCGCGTCCACCCTGGGGATTGGCGTGATGTTCTCCACGATCATCATCCTCGTTTATCAGGGCGGGGTCAGCCTGTTAGCCGGGCAGCTGGATGCCGTTGTGACCCCGTCCATGATGAATGAATTGACCGCCACGGGCGGAGTCATTTTAGTGGGCCTGGCGATCAGCAATCTGCTGGAGATCAAAAAGATACGGGTGGGCAATATGCTGCCGGGGCTGGCCGTCGCGCCGTTGATCGTGTGGATATTAAGTCTGTTTTAAAACCGAAGTGATTGCTTAGCGGGGTTGAAGCCCAAAGTTGTCGAATACAACCCTGGCAGGATTCTGATCGGTTATCTGAACGAACAATGCCAGATCACCCTTCTTTTGCCGGCCATCGGTCATCTCGTAGACGACCAGACTGTTAATGAGGAACGTAAAGTCGTCGCCTCTGGCGCTGACCTCGATCCGATTCCAATCCCGCGGCTGAATGGCAGTGCTGTACTGCCATCCGGATATATCTTCCCAGTCATTTTCTCCGTGATAGGAAACATGAAAGGCGCCACTATTACATATCATAAAGGCGTAGCCGCCGTGGTCCCAGCCGGCACTCGATCTCCGAAAGATCAAGCCGCTGCAAACTTTCTCCGTCTCGCTTTCGAGAACCTTGGAATCCAGATAGATATCGAAATCCTCCAGGATTTCATCGCCTGAGTGATTTGCCCAATAGAGAAAGCCTTTTTTGACCGTTGTGACATCCCACAAATAAATGCCATCTTTGATGGTTGTTTTCCCAATCCAGTACTCATTATTTTGAGGTCCCGCCATCCAGTCATTGACATTCGTGTCGAAGCGATCGATGAATTCATATTCATCCAGTTCCCTGGCATGGGCGACCGCCGTCGCAGTGGCATTGGCCTGCCGGGTGGCAACCACCTGTGCTGTCGCGGTTGCATTTGCAGAGATGCGCTTGGTCCTGCGATCCAGTCCCCAGAAGGTTGCCCCAATCAGCCCCAGGATGCAGAATCCGTAAAAGACGAGCATGCCGCAGACGAGCCGGGTATCATTCCGCATCCCCCCTTTTTTGTTTTCGGATGGTTGTTGCTGGTCCATGTCTTATCTTTCCACAATGCTGTTTTCCTGATTTTACATCGCTCATCCAAAGAGCGCGATGGTTAATATCCCTGCAAAAATGACAACTGAACCCAGGAC
>JBAVVF010000629.1:0-1757 GCA_049697155.1 Anaerolineales bacterium | reverse complement strand
ATAGCTCAGTTGGTAGAGCACGCGACTGAAAATCGCGGTGTCCACAGTTCGATTCTGTGTCTCGGCACTCTCGGCTGAAGGTTGAGCCAGGAGATGCGGGCGTAGTACAGTGGTAGTACGTCTCCTTGCCAAGGAGAAGGTCGTGGGTTCGAATCCCATCGCCCGCTCAGTAGTTTTAAAACGGCGTCGTGGCCAAGTGGTAAGGCAAGGGTCTGCAAAACCCTCATCAGGGGTTCGAATCCCCTCGACGCCTCTAACAATTTTCGATCTGCGATTGACGATTGGGCGCCGCGAGGCGTCTTTTTTGTTATTAGATTGTAGATAACTGGGGCAATCTTTGATTTATAATGTAGTTGCAGTTCGTCATGGACAACATTGCCTGCATTCGTGAGAGTTGATGCCTTGATCAAAATTCTGTACGTGGAAGATGAAATCGCGCACGTCATGCTGACAGAGCGAACTCTGGAGGAGAATCTTCAGCATGAGTTCAAAATGCTTCACGCGGAAACCATCACAGATGCGTTAAACCTCCTGGAAACAGAATCGGAGATCGATCTGGTCCTGACCGATCTGCGCCTCCCGGATGGGACCGGCCTGGATCTGTTGAAAAAGATCCGTGAGCGCAAGTCCCCGCCGGCAGTCGTTCTTGTGACGGGCCAGGGAGATCAGGAAGTGGCGGTCGCCGCGCTCAAAGCGGGAGCGGCAGATTATCTCGTCAAGCAAAGCGATTATTTGCATCATTTGCCGGTGGTGATCAGCAACGCCATCGCGCAGAATCGTTTACTCAGCGAGCAGGCAGCCTTACGTCAGGCGGAAATCAAGTATCAATCCCTTGTTGAACAAATACCGGCAGTTGTGTTTCTAGTCGATGCAAAGGATGCCGAGACTGTGATTTATATCAGTCCCCGCATCGAGGAGCTGACGGGGTATCCACCGGAGGAATGGCTTGTAGATCCGCATATATGGGTCAACTCCCTGCATCCGGAGGATCGGGAACGAATTGCCAGAAAAGGCCGCTTGTCCAGCCGGAGTAGTTCGCGTTTTCTCGATGAATACCGGATGATCCGTCGGGATGGCAGGATCGTCTGGGTTAAGGAAGATACAAATCTGATCTGCGACAAGGAGGGCATTCCGCTCCACTGGCAGGGCATCCTGCTCGACATTACGAAGGAGAAGGAAGATGAAGCCGCCCTGCAGCGCCAGGTGGAGGAGTTGGCCGTTCTCCATTCCGTGTCGCTGGCAGCCTCCAGCGCCCTGCATGTCGATCAATTGATCGAAAAGGTCACCAATATCATCGGCGATGCGCTTTACCCTGACAATTGCGGGGTCCTTTTGTTCGATCCGCTTAGCAATACCCTGACGCCGCACGCATCCTATCGAGGCACAAGCCAGGAAAGGCTCGCCAGGCCATTTCCCGCGACGAAGGGCATTGCCGGGCAGGTTGCCAGGACAGCCAGACCGCTTTGCATCAAAGACGTCACAAAGGAAGCAGCATACTTTGAGGTGACTCCCGAAGTGCAGTCCGAGTTGTGCGTTCCGATCATCTCGCGCGGCCAGGTCATTGGCGTCATTAATACCGAAAGCAGGAAACATAGTGCGTATTCGGAGAGGGACGAGCGTCTGCTGATCACGATCGCGCACACACTGGCCAATGCAACCGATAAATTAAGGTCATTTGAGGAGTCCCAGCAGCGGGCTACAGAACTCGAGGCGCTCTACCAGGCCTCCCGGTCCCTGGCGTTGAGCCTCGAACCGGA
>JBAVVF010000628.1:0-1808 GCA_049697155.1 Anaerolineales bacterium | reverse complement strand
CGAAGTGAGCGTTCTTTGCCCTGCGGAGCTCCGATGTTTACATCGGGCGCAGTCGAAGCGCAGATATTAAGGAAGACTTACCTTTGGCGGCCGCTTCGACTGCGCTCCTCGAAGAACGCTCGTCGCTCCGCTCAGCGCGAACGAATATAGGAGAGAGAATTTTATGAGTAACAACGGCTACATCCCCCGGCGCGCCATGAGCATTTACGCGCACCCGGACGATCAGGACTTCAGCGTCAGCGGCACGCTGGCCAAATGGGCACGCGTCGGCAGCGAGATCATTTCGGTGGTCATCACCAGCGGCGACTCCGGCTCGAACGATCCTGCTATGGATGGCAGTCACAAAAAGGAGCTTGCAGACCGGCGCGAGAAGGAGCAGCTTGCGGCCAACGCGATCCTGGGCGTCAGGGAGACGATCTTCCTGCGCTACCCGGACGGGGAGCTCGAGCCGACCGTTGCCCTGCGCAAGGACCTGACCCGCCTCATCCGCCAGTACAAGCCAGATACCGTCCTGACGGGCAATCCGGAAGCGTGGTTCTACGGCGATGAATACATCAACCATCCCGATCACCGCGCTGCGGCCCAGGCCGCCTGCACCGCGGTCTTCCCGTCAGCGGGGAGCCGGCTGATGTTCACGGACCTGCTGGCGGCCGGGTATGAACCGCATGAGGTCAGGCGGCTCTACATCCACGGCACGGACAAGGTCAACACGTGGGTCGACATCACTGAAACGCTGGAGTTCAAGATCAAGGCACTCCAGCAGCACGCCAGTCAGGTCGACCCGAATGAGGTCGAGAAGTGGATGCGCGAGTGGGCGGAAGAGGAGGCCAAGGGCCAGGAAATGAAGTACGCGGAGGCCTATAAAGTGATGATTCTGAATAAGAGCGAGGAAGAAGTGGTATGAGCTTCACCAGCCTCACGTTTTGGGCTTTCTTCGCTGTCATCTTTATCGCCTACTGGCTCATCCGTGAACGGCAATGGCAAAATGGATTGCTGCTCTTTGCCAGTTATATTTTTTACGGGTGGCTGGCACCCTGGTACGCAATCCTGTTGGGCGCATCTACCCTGACAGATTTTTATCTCGCCCTGCGCATGAGGCAGTCCAATGACCAGGCGAAAGCTTATCTGGGGCTGAGCCTGATCCTCAATCTGGGCGTGCTGGCATTTTTCAAATACTATGATTTTTTCAACACGCAGGTTGCCGAATCATTGACCGGACTGGGGTTACCGGTCGACTGGATGTTCATCAGGGTTTTCCTGCCTGCCGGGCTGTCCTTTTACACGCTCAAGAAACTGGCGTACATGCTTGATGTCTCGCGCGGCTCCCTTGAACCGTCCAACAACCTCGTTTCATTTGGGCTGTTCGTTTCGTTCTTCCCGCAGATTGTGGCGGGACCCATCGACCGTTATCAAAAATTGATGCCGCAGATCCAGCAGAAGCGCGCCTGGCAGCCGGACTTTTTTTACTCTGCCTGGCCCCTGCTGGTAACCGGCTTTTTCAAGAAGATCGTCATTGCCGACACGATCAAATCGTTCGTCGACCGCATCTTCGCCTTGAACGATCCATCCCTGGTGCTCGTGATTGCCGGCGCCCTGGGCTTCACACTGGAAATCCTCGCAGACTTCTCGGCTTACACCGATCTCTCGCGCGGCATTGCGCAGCTGCTCGGTTTCAGCACGTCCGAAAATTTCAACAAGCCGTATCTTTCCCTCACGCCAACCGAATTTTGGAACCGCTGGCATATCACGCTTTCGACCTGGCTGCGTGACTACATCTTTTTCCCCGTTCACCGGGCCTTGTTGAGACG
>JBAVVF010000627.1:0-9419 GCA_049697155.1 Anaerolineales bacterium | reverse complement strand
ACCCCCAGGATGCGGAGGACGTGCTGCAGAACACGTTCCTCAACGTGCTGACCCACGTTTCAGAGTTCGAGGGTCGCTCCAGCCTGGCGACCTGGCTGTACCGCATCGCCGCCAACGAAGCGCTGATGCTGCTCCGTAAAAAGAAGCCGGAAGTTAATCTGGATGATTTCGAGGCGGCCGACGATGCGGAAGACCTGCTCCCGACCCAGTTCGTGGACTGGAGCGCCGCCCCGGAGGACCAGCTGCTTTCCGGCGAAGGAAAGGCAGCCCTCGACGGGGCGATCGGGACCCTGCCGGAGTCGCTGCGGCTCGTGTTCCTGCTGCGGGACGTCGAAGGCCTGTCGATCAGGGAGACGGCCGAGGCGCTGAATCTGACCGAGACCAACGTCAAGACCCGTCTATTGCGGGCCCGAATGTTTTTGCGTGAGCAATTATCCGTTTATTATGGCGAACGCTTGAGGAGTGAGAGATGATGACCGAACATGTTCACAAGGATTGTGCGAGTTTACTGGGATCCCTGTCCGAGTACATCGATGGCGGGCTCAACCCGGAGCTTTGCCAGGAGATCGAGAAGCACCTCGAGGGATGTGAGAACTGCCGCGTCGTCCTGAACACCACCAAACGGACCATCGACCTCGTGCACGCGCCCGTCGAAAAGCCCGACCTGCCCGAGGACGTGCGCGAACGTCTCTTCAAGCGCCTCAACCTGGATGATTACCTGAAGCCAAAACCTGAATAGTGTATCGAATATGCTGAGCCCGGGCGTTAACGCCCGGGCTCAGCGGTTAAGCCCATCGCTGGCTATCTTTTCAAGCGGCAGGTTGAGCATGTTCAGCGCGTGATGTCTCTTCTGATTTTCGACATAATCGACGACCGAGAACAAGGCCTTTTCCGAGACGCTGAAAATCCCATATTCGGCCTGCCACAGGAAGAATCCGCCGGCATACTTCTCGTTGACGTGCTGCGAGCTTGAGTCTTTGAGCTGACCGACGACCGCCGCGACTGATAACCTGGGCGGGATGGCGATGACAACGTGAATATGATCCGGCATTCCGCCGATGGCGTATGGAATGCATTCGAGCGCCGTGGACTTGCTCCAGATGTAACCGTATAGATCTTTTTCCCATGCCAGATCGATCAATTGCAGCCTGTGCTTTGTTCCCCACACCACGTGATAGAAGAGTCTCCAATAGGGCATATTCCCCTCCTTTTGCCATGCCTATTTTAACATCGATTGTTGGTGTAAATCAATATCTTAGGATACAGACCTCTTCTCTATTTAAGCTGACTAGAAGTAGCCCATTGAAAGTTTTTTAACAAAAATCTCCCCAGAGATGATGCAGAGTAAAGTTGCGCTTATGTAGTTTTTGAGAGAGTTTTGTAACTTTCCCAATTAGTATTTTGCCATGCAGCCGAATCCCACTTAAACCCTGTTTTACTGCCGACTTATTGACTGAGTTTAAAAGCAAAGAAAAATCTCCCTCTTGAACATACCCTAACATTGTACCCATTGGTGGGTCGGATTGCGCATATTTACCTGATTGATATCTTATCACCCCATCTTTGACATAATGAGCACAATAGTCCCAGCTTTTCTTAGGCCTCTTTATACGTACAAGCTTGCACTCAACATCATAATTATATTGGTTGTTATCTTTATCTAGCCGGGCAAACTGAATATCTGGATGACCGCTTGGATTGGGATCGGTATCCCTTTCAAAACTGGATGCTTCAAAATGAACTGACCAGTTTAGTTTTCCATGTTTGCACGCAATTCTAAGAATTGGTCGTAGCGCACCAGTGACCGTTTTTTCATCATCGGTGGGTTTTACACTTAGCTGTGTAATCAATTCTTGCAAAGCTTCTGTGAGACACTTATGTATATGCCTTTCTTCCTCGGCCCATAGGTTTAACGATTTCCACAAAATCATTGATTGCCCCTACTGGCGCCACTCAAGCTTAAAAACCTCGGTCAGTAATTCTTGCGCATCCTGCCGAGCTTGAGATTTCGTCCAGAACCGCTGTTCAGCACGTTTGATAATGAACATACCTGACCTATTCACTTCTTTGACCACTTTATTGACATAAATATTTTTGGTCAATTCTCTCTGTAAAATTGTGCTCAGTTTTCCGAACCAATGCTGCCATTCACCAACATTGGTTAGAGTTGGACTATGAGTATCAGAGCCTAGTTCTTTCAGTTCAAACGCCATTCCACATAACAAACTTTGTTGTGGGGCGTAAATCGTGGTTTCCAGTTGAGCACCTTTAGACGCTAATCGCTCAATCCATGTTTCCAGAAAAGCATTTCGATAGGCTTCCAGCCATTTAAGTGTAGGTGGTTTGACCGCCCGCGAATCCGCGCCATTGTAGAAAAACTCCAAAGTGGTTTGGCACAAGTCACGCACCAGATCGCGCTGTGGTTCGCTCAACTCATACAAATCAAAAATAGCTGCGTCTAACTCATCTTGCATGGATTGCCAGCTTGGAGCGACGGGGTCGAGTAAATCTAGTCTTTCGCTCTGAGTAGTAACTTGGTGAACCGCCTTCAAGATCCGTTTTTGCAGTTTTGAATTTTCCGCGAAGCGAACGGGTAAATATAAATGTTCTTCTTCATGAATTTCGTAACGCCAGAATCCCCATGTTGAACAAGTTAAAAAATGGTAATATTTTGCCAAGGATGAAAGCTCAATTCCAAGCAAAGTTTGTTGTTCTTCAATACTTAATCCGTCTAGACGAAAACCAATTAATGAGCTTGGGAATGCAAATGGAACATGAGCCAGTCTAGCCCTAATTTCCCCTGATTTATTTCCTCCATGTGATATTCCTCGCTTAATAATCAATCGAGGACCTTGATAGACCGATATTTTTCCTAAGCGGTGGAGCTTTCGAGACCGTAGTTGCGTAACCAACTCTATAAAATCGGCGTTTCTTTGAAACGCGTCGACACTCAATTCCCATTCAACCCCTAATTCTTTTGTGTGTTTATCTTGAGGTTTTCCACTCTCCTTAAATCCTCTTGAGTACTCTCCAACTACATCGCCCAATATTTGTTCTGTATCTTTTAACTCATCAATCAAATCTGCATCCGCCAAACTGCCCCACATGTAGGTTTTCCACAACCAGTCTCTTGCTAAAAGCTCGCTCTGGCGAATTCTGTGCAAATCGGTTTTGTCAATCACCACCGCTTGTAATTGCTCGACAAATGTACTCTGTTTGACTGCAATATAGGCCACTTGATTCTGTTCAATTTTCTGGGGAGAGGCTGGGGCAAACAGAACAGCCGCAAATGGCGAAATTGCTTCCTTTTTCTGTTTACGGAAGAATACTTGTCGCACATGTGCAAAGTTGTATACGGCGCGTATCTGATTTGTGCTTAACCATTTCTTGCGGAATGTCTTACTGTTCTCTGCATGTTTGAACAATACTCCCGTCGAGACCAGCAAACCAATTTCACCACCCGATTTCAACAGATGTTGAGCTCGCCAAATGAAACATTGCGACCACTCCTGATCTCCGACTGGATAGTCAAAAGCCTGGCACCATTCGATGGCAACTTGTCCGTTTGTCCCCGTAGCTTGTCCCCAAGGTGGATTACCTACGATGATATCGAATTGCGAATTATCAAAAGGCAGCAAAGGCTTGCCTGGCAAATCCTTTTGCTCGGAGCGAGTTGGATAGAATGTGTTAGCGCAAAACAAGCTTTTTCCGCTCGCTGGTTGCTGTGGATTGAAAATTAGCCTAGGAAGTTTTTTGTTTTTTCGAATGTCCGGAGGATCGCGAAAATCCAGGAGAGCCAGATACAAGCTGAATGCGGCAACTTGGATGGCTGATTGATCGACATCAATTCCAACGAGTTGTTTGGTTAATAATCGGGTCAGGTCTCTTAAAGGTAAATCTATAACCCGCCGAAGACCTCTGCGCTGGCATTCGCGATATACCATGCGCTTGAAAGCCTCTACCAGGAAAATTCCTGACCCACAAGCAGGGTCTAATACCTTGACTCCATGATCTAACCTTTTAGTTGTTAAGCATTGTGAAAGAACAAAGTCAACCAGGGTAGTAGGTGTGTAATGGGTCCCACTATCTTTTTCTCCGCCATTTTCATGATAAAACTCTTCATAAATGCTGCTGATTAGCTCAATTGGAATAATATTAAACTTGTAAGCCCAGAAAAGCAGGTCAGGGTATTCTCCCATGCTACGCCCAGCAAGAAACTTGCCAAGCAGGTCCAGATCGGACTGAGATACCCAGTCCTTTTCTGCATCGCTTAGAGGAAATAGGTCACCATTGAAATCTTCACGTAGCTTTTCAAACAATCGATAGGTATCCTCTTTGCTCTCTAAGACATCTACATAGCGAGAACATTTACGATCAGGATTGATATCAAAATAATCTTGTACTAGCACTTCGCGATCTTCTAAATAACGGACAAATATTGATCGCCCAATTAATGCATGAACATATTCTTGTCTTCGTACGTCATTCTCAATTAGTTCTTGCCTTAGCAGTCGTAAATTGCGAAACAGCCATTGATCTACTCGGTCTTCCGCATGAAAACTTTTCTCTCTGGTTTGGAAAATTCGCCCACTCTCTATCTCAGCGCGTGAGAAGTCTTGCCATTCCTTTGCCACTTGGGAGATTGTTTGTACTTTGCCCAACCAACGAGCCTCTGATTGCCATTCGCTTGCATCAACAGGCTTTTGATAAGCGCTATACACACGAATCTCAAATGGTAAAGCTACAAAAAATAGGGGAACACGGCTAGTATTCCAGACTTGTAAATAAAGAGTCCGTATTCTCTCCTCATATTCTTGGGTATCTGTTTCTAGGTTGTCGTCCAGCTTGAAAAACAGAACTGACGGATAATCGCCGACAAAAAATATAGCATCGGCCCCCAATTTACGTGCCTGTTCAACCCAGCTAATTTGATTCAGCCCAGGCTGAATACGGGAGCGAGTTAAAGAATAAAAACCGGCTCCAACTTGGAATTCAAGTTTTTCATAAACTTCTTGTAAGTAAGAGCCAGCATCAGTTTTCATAAAACAAACTTTGGTGAACTAGAGTTTTTTACCTTTTCGTGAGACCTAACTGTGTTTCATTATACCCAAACCTCATAATCAGAACAAGTGTTCAGGTAAAGCAAGTTTTCGTCGAATTCCCGTTAGAGCTTGAACCTATTTAATCCGCCCATCATCTTTTACGAGTGGAAAAACGGGCGGACTGCACTTTTGCGCAATCCGCCCGGTTACATCAAAACCCCAATTCCTTGATGTTCTCTTCCTTGCTCCTCTTGCTATTGCCTCCCAGCAGACTCTTCCAGAACGCCTCGTCGTAGCGGCGGGACTTGACCGGCAGCGGCATCGGGACGCCCCAGCCGAGCAGCAGCACCTCCTCCTTGGGTTGCAGGCGGGCCAGCATGCCGCGCAGCGCGTCCCGGCCCGAGAGGCCCGAGAGCACGGCATGGATGTCGTCCTCGTCGCCGAGCCAGCCGGAGATCCGCGTCCCCAGTTGCGACAGGACCTCGTCGTAGATCTGCGACGGGCGCTGGTCCACGATCAGCAGGGTCACGTAGTACTTGCGCAGCTCGCGCGCGATGGTGGCGAAGGTCGTCTGGGCGGCCATCTCGCGGTTGAGCAGCTTGTGGGCTTCCTCGACTACGATGATCAGCTGGCGCGGCTCGGCTTTGCCGTGCGAGCGGAACTCGTTGGTCTTGTGTTCCCAGGCATTGCGGATCTTGCGGGTCAGCAGGTTCGAGACGAGCAGGTAGTCCAGGTCGCTTTCGTGCTCGCCGAACGAGAGCACCACGTGCTGTCCGCTTTCGAGCGACTGGATGATCTCCTTGACGCTGTCGGCGGCGGGCTTCTCGGCGATGTAGGGCTTGTTGAACAGGCGGCGCAGTTTGTCGTGCAGGGCTTCGGCGGCGGTCACGTTGACACCGGTCGAGTTGGCCCAGGCCGCCACACTGTCGGGATGCGGTACCTTCTTGATGCGGCCCTTTTCGTCCTCCACTTCCACTTCTTCGCGGTTCATCGAGCGGAAGCTTGAGAACCATTGGTTCCTGAACGAGCCGTACAGCGCGTTGAGGGTGGTGGGTGTCGTCTCCTTGAGGTTCAGTTCGCGCGCCAGAGTCTCGATGTCCGTCGTGGAGATGTCGTCCATCGCCAGTTCCAGGTTGAAGTCCGGGGTGTGCCCGCGGATGGTCCCGCCCGCTCCCAGCCCGACGACGCGCAGCCTGGACTTGAACTTGCTCTTCAAGCCGATCACCGGCCGCTTCGTGTCGGAGGCGACGTCGTCGAAGCCATACTCGTTGTGCATGTCGAGCACCAGCACGGAGGCCTTGTTCGAGTTGATCAATCCTGCCAGTACGACGCGCGTCAGGAACGACTTGCCGGTGCCGGTCGCGCCGAACACGCCCGACGAGCGCTGGACGAATTTCTCCAGGTCGATGCAGACGGGATGGTTCTGCTCGCGCGTGTACCCGATCACGAAGTTGCCGCCCTGATTCTGGTCACCAAAGATCTCGGCGATGTCGCCCTCATCCGCCAGGTAGACCTGGGCATGGTGCGGCGGCACGTTCTTGACCGGCAGGATGCGCGGCGGCTCCTTCAGACCGGCATTGATCATGCCCTGCCAGTCCTTGTAATCGGGCGAGCCGGGCTCGGGCCCGATCTCGAGCATCAGGTTCGGCAGGACCTCCAGGTTGGCGTAGAGTGTCTGCCCGTAGAGAGCCTTGGCGATCTGCGGGGAATAGCGGATGCCCGTCTGCTCGTCGGCGAAGCGCGGATCGGTCGCGCCGAGCTGGATGTCGACGACGATGCCGTAGTAGTTCCAGTCCCCGCTCTGGATGACGACGAACGCGCCCTCCTGGATCTCCTGCGGGGAGACCGTCAGCCGGACGCGGAAGTTTTCCTTCAATCCGCCGCCGACCAGATAGCCAATTTTTGTGCGTTGAACTTCCACAAATACCTCTTTTCACCACAAAGGGCACAAAGGTTCACCAAGGGTTTTAAAATACCATGCGCTTGATGCCGTCCTTGAGATGAAGGACATTGAAGTTAATTAGGAATCCTAAACGAATTCCGGTAAGCTTCAAATAAGTCAGCAATTGCGCTTCAAAGACTGGATGCATCGTCTCTACTGACTTGAATTCGACAATGACACATTCTTCGACGATCATATCTGGACGGAGACCTGCATCCATTTTAATGCCTTGATATGTTACGGGCAAAGCTACTTGTGTTGGTGCACACAATCCGCCTTGGGTTAATTCAAATGCCGTGCACGTCTCGTAAACCGACTCCAACAAACCTGGTCCAAGTGCTGTATGGACCCTGAAGGCTGCGTCCAAAACAGCCTTCCCAACTCGCTCCACATCCGGCGAAACCGGAGCAAACACCCTCCTGCCTGTACTTGTACCCACCTTCGTGCTCCTTTGTGTCCTTAGTGGTGAATGATTTTCAAATTGGTACCTTATAGATACGTGACGTAAGAACATTATTCTGAATACTCACGAACCGGTAGTGCGGCGGGGCCAGGATGACTGTCGGGCCATCCGTCTTTGCAAAGGGATAGGCCGTGGAACGCAGGCCCAGGATCTGAATGCCTTCGTACTGATCCTCATACGTGATATGGGCGTGCCCGCACAAAATGCCTAACACTCTTTCCCTGACGCCCGGGGCCGTGACGATCTCCCAGAAATCATCGATCTCATCGGCGATAAAGTTATCCAGCCAGCGGCTGCCAACCGGCTTGACGTGCTGGTGGCAGATGATCACGGACGGCAGCGGCGATTCCAGGGCCAGCGACAGGAAGTTGCTCGTCTCCCGGAAGAAGACTGCCTTGGATTCCGGGCCCCAGTCCATGAAGATGAACTGGATGCCTTTGTGCTCGAAGGTGAAGTTGTAAAGGTCCAGCGGTTCTGAGCCGGGGAACAGGCAGCGTGTGAACTGTTCGCGGTCGTCGTGGTTACCCGGCAGGAGGTACATGGGGTAGTCGCGCAGTCCATCAAAGTTGATCTTCTGATGTCCTGCCTGGGCCGCGGACGGGTCCAGACCCAGCAGCCGGCTAGCACAGGCATAGGCCGCTTCGGTGGGCGGCTCGACCAGGTCACCGGTGGAGATGATGAAATCCGCCTTGCCGGCAGCATTTGCGGCAATGTGCTTCATCACCATGCGCAGCGCGTGACCGGGGACGAATCCCTCGCGATGCGCCTCCTCGGATTCGAGCAGGTGATGGTCGGTGATCTGGATGAAGGAAAAGTCGGGCATATGGTCTTTCCGTCATTGCGAGGAGTGGCGCTAACAGCGCCACGACAAAGCAATCTCGCTCTTAGATGTTACATGAGGATTGCTTCGGTCGCTACGCTCCCTCGCAACGACATTATTACACTTCCGATAATACTCCTATTACCGACATCAGGGTCGAGTAATCGTCACGCAGGAGTGTGATCAGTTCATGGATGGCATTCTCCTTCCAGATTGCGCCGTTCTTGCCGTGTGCCCGGCTGGCCTCCGCCAGATGGGCGGCCAGGACCTCGGCCACCGGCACGTCCTTGTTGTGCAGGATGTGCCGGAAATATCCGAAGCGCCCGGCGGACGTAAAGCGGGCCATATCCTTGTCCTCGCACAAATAGATCACGTCCAGGCTGAGCGGCGGGCGCGGCGGAAGCAGGTGATAGATTTTGCCGTCCTGCTCATACCCGACCGCCAGCACGGACATCTCGACCGGCACGATGCGGCGCTCGCGGTTGTCGCGCAGCACCTCCTCGCTGATGTTATCCGCCGTGACCAGCTGGCGCACCAGCCCGTCATCGTCGATGTGAATGTCATAGATCAGCCCATAAACCTGGTACGAGTCGCCCAGGTGGGCGCGCACCAGGGAGCCCAGGGCCGGGACAGTAAACTGAGAGACGCGGCAGCCTGCAATAAAGCCGGTCGTCCCTGCGCGCAGCAGCCTCCCGATTTCGATTTGATGGTTCATCATGCCTCCGTAAAGTAGTAACAGCAACCTGCCTGTTTGTTAACTCTGTACGGTGGAAGGCGAGAACACCTCGCCCGGTCAGTTAACTGTTCTTTTTATTTGTTTATCTTTTCGATCTGCTTCTGCCTGGCAGGGCCTTCGCCGAATCCTTGGGTGATCGCTCGCCGATCTCGTCCGGGCTCCGGACCCGGCGGAGTTCCAATGTCAGCAATTGCTCGACCTGTTCCTTTTCCTCACGTCTGACCACGGCGATCTCGTGGGCTCGGTGCAGGAGATAGGGATAGGGACGGGTTCCCATCATGTTGCACTGCTCGATCAGCACGGCATGTAATGTTTCCAGTTTCTTTTTATCCTCCGCCACCCACCTCGGGATGTCGACGCGCACCGGCCAGGGATGTCCCAACGTACCAACATTCAGATAGAAGAAGTGCAGAGAC
>JBAVVF010000626.1:0-4679 GCA_049697155.1 Anaerolineales bacterium | reverse complement strand
AGCTCCACCTGCAGCATGCCTTCGCTCGTGTGGGCATGCTGGGCGAAGATGTCCAGGATGAGCGCGGTGCGGTCCAGCACCTTGACATTCCTGCCGAGTTCCTCCTGCAGCTCACGCTGGTGGCGCGGCGACAGCTCATCGTCGAAGATGACCACCTGGGAGAGCGTCTCTTCCACGAGGCTTTTCAGCTCCTCCACCTTGCCGGGACCGATGTATGTTTTAACGTGCGGGCGGTCAAGTTTCTGGGTCAGCTCACCGACAACGTCCAGCCCGGAGGTATCCGAAAGCAGGGCCAGTTCGGTCAGCGAATCTTCCAGGGTCAGGAAGGATTTCTGTTTGTAGAGTTCGACGCCCACGAGGAAGGCGCGCTCACGAGGTGGGTTGGTTGGTTGAGGAGTTTTTTTAGACATTTATTTTTAATTTATCTCAAGCCGCCGTCCTCGGCGGCGGGGACGCCGCCGGGCGCAAGATGGCTTTTATCTTCATTTTTCCCAAGTGTATCAAACAACTTCGTCATTTTGGGGTCAGGCGACTCTGTCCGGGCGGGGATCAGGATGTGGAACGTCGAGCCGGGGTTCGTCTTTTCGTCGTGACCCGGGGACTCGACCCAGATCGAGCCGCCGTGTGATTCCAGGATGCCGCGTGCGATGGAGAGTCCCAGTCCGGGTCCGCCGCCTTTGAACTTGGTCTTGCCGCTCGAATGCAGATCCACGCGCCCAAGCTGGCCGAACTTTTCGAAGATCATGGCCTGATCTTCGGCGGAGATCCCGATGCCGGTATCGGCGATGGTCACTTCGATAAAACCAGGCAGGGTTCGTCCGTCAATGGTGATCCGGCCGCCGTCAGGCGTATATTTTATCGCGTTGTTGAGCACATTCCGAAAGGACTGCAGCATGCGGGCCGAATCGAGATAGATCCACTGTTTGCTTCCCTCGAAATCCCTGACATCCATGCTAAGCCTTCGCTTGTGGAACGTCGTTTCAACTTCCAGACACAGAGTTTGCACCATTTGCGAGATCTGGGCCGGCTGGAAGTTCAGTTTCAGCAGATCGTTGTCGATCATCGAGACGTCGATCATATCCTCCACAATGGAGCGCAGGCGATTGATGCCGGTATTCATCCCGGCCAGGAAGCTGGTCAGGTCCGCATCTTTCCCCTGCTGCATCAGATCTTCCATCATCGAGGCGTAGCCTTCGATCAGCGTGATGGGAGTCTTCAGCTCATGGGCCGCTACGGAGATAAACGCGGATTTGCTTTTGTCGACGCGTTCCATTTGCTTCTGTACCTTTTCCATCTCGCTGGAGATGTGTGCCACGCGGGTTTCCATTTCGTACCGGGCCACGACTTCGAGCCCGTAGGTATAGATCGGGATGACTGCCGCCAAAAGATCGAGGGCCTGCTGTTTGGTCAGCGTCTCACGCGCGACCTGAATGGTTAGCGCGATGATCCGGTTGATGAGGAACGAGATCTGATAAGGTTCCTCCTCGAGCCCGGTTTCGGTGGATGATTTTGCCCAATCGAGCAGGATGGTATCCATCCAGGCCGAGTCGCCGGTAGCGACCGTTTGCTGGAGCAGGTCGAAGAAGCGCTCCAATTGTTCTTCGAAACCGGCGCGGACTTCCATGCCGCGGGCCAGCTCCTGCCCGACGCGCGCGATCCAGACCGGGCGGATTTTGGCAAGCACTTTCTGAATGGGAGTTGCGGCGGTTTTCCTTGGCACGAATTGAACCCTTGAATAGTCGTGTAGCCAAACAGCAAGATTAGGCAACTACCAAACTATCCAACTACTCAACTAACCAACTATCTGACCATTTTATCAGGGTTGGGGACTCCGCTGGATTACCCAGGCGCGCAGCGTCTCTCCAACGGCCTGCAGGCTTTCCGCGGAGACTTTATCGGGCGTGTCCTGGACGGTGTGCCAGTAGGGATAGTCGAAGTCGATAATATCGACTGCGGGAATACCGGCTTCCAGGAAGGGCGTATGATCGTCGATCATGGAATGCCTGTATTCGGGAATGAACCTGCTTTCGTATCCCAGCCCCTTTGCGACTTCCCAAATCTCATCGGTCAGATCGGGGTTGGAGTTGCGTTCCTTGTAAATGTTCAGGTCCGCGTCTCCGATCATGTCCACGATGATGGCAGCTTGCGGCTGGATGGTATTGTTCTTCACGAATTCGCGCGAGCCCAGGATCCAGTCCCAGCCCTCGATGCGTCCATTGTCTTCCGCATCGAAGAAAACGAGCCAGACCGGGACAGTCTCTTCCGGTAGCGAGCGCGCCAGTTCCAGCAGCACGGCCACACCGGAGGCGCCGTCGTTCGCGCCGGGGACAAAGCTGGTATGCTGGGCCGGGTCGGGGTCATTGTCTGCAAACATGCGGGTATCGTAGTGTGCGCCGATGACGATCTGCGGAGATTCATCGCTTTGCCTGGCAACAATGTTTCGAATCGGATGTCCCAGCGCTTCGGATTCCTGAATCTCGACTTCCCAGCCCGCATTGTTGAGTTCCTCGACGATCCATTCCACCACTTTGGCATGCCCCTCAGACCCGGGCAGGCGCGCCCCGAACGCGACCTGCGTCTGCACGTCCGCGTAGGCGCGCTGTCCGTCGAAGGGACCAGGCTCAACTGTCGCCGGGGCGTGCAGCGAGTAGGCGTACCAGACTGCCGCGCCCATGAGCAGGAGTCCAATGATCAGCAGGGAAAGTGCTCTGGTTTTCTGTGTCACAAGATAAACTCTACGCGCCGTCCTCGGCGCTGAATCCGCCGCCGGTACCGCTGCGCGGCATCTTCGAGACGGCGGCTGGAGCAATGGCCCTGAGGGCGAGCTGTAAATCTCCAAGAGAACGTTCAGCGTAAGCTTTCCCGCGATCGCGCTTTCCGATCTTGCTGGCTGTAGTTTCAAGCGGCGGAAGAATACCGAAGTTGGCTTTCATCGGCTGGAAGTCTTTCAGGTCGGCATGTGTGACGTAGTGACACAGCGCGCCAAGCATGGTTGTCTGGGGAAGTGTGATGAGCTCCTGGTGATGATGCAGGCGGGCTGCGTTGACACCGGCCAGCAAGCCTGTGGCGATATTGCCCATATACCCCTCAACGCCGGTGATCTGACCGGCGAAGAACAGATCCTCACGTTCGATATGCTGTAAAGTGGGGCGGAGAAGTTTCGGCGAGGCGATAAAGGTGTTCCGGTGCATTTGCCCGTAGCGCATGAATTCGGTATTCTCCAGACCTGGGATGAGCCGCAGGACACGCTTTTGTTCGGTGAACTTGAGATTGGTCTGAAAGCCGACCAGGTTATAAAGACTCCCTGCAAGATTGTCCTGGCGCAATTGCACCACGGCATAGGGTCGTTTGCCGGTGCGCGGGTCGCGCAGTCCCACGGGCCGCATGGGGCCGAAAGCCAGCGAATCAACTCCGCGCCCGGCGATGATCTCCACCGGCAGGCAGCTCTCGAAAAAGTGTCCGGCCTTCACGCCGCTTTTGATCGCTTCCTCAAAGGAACGTAGTTCAATACGTTCTGCCTGGAGCAGCGCTTCGACGAAGGCGTAATATTCATCCTTCGTGAACGGACAGTTAATGTAATCACCTTCATCCTGTTCACCCGTGCCGTAGCGGGAGGCCCGGTAGGCAATCTCCATGTTGATCGAGTCGGCGTGGATGACGGGCGCGATGGCGTCGAAGAAGAAAAGGTGTTCTTCACCGCTCAAGGCGGCAATGGATTGCGACAGCGCCGGAGAGGTGAGCGGCCCGCTGGCGATAATCGTCGGAGTGGCGGGGATTTCTTTCACTTCCTCACGAACGATCTCAATGCTTGGGTGCTTTTCGATACGCTCGGTCACCAGCCGCGCGAAAAGCTCCCTGTCCACTGCGAGTGCGCCGCCGGCCGGCAGGGAGGCTGCCTCGGCGCACTGGAGCAGGATGGAGCCCAGCATGCGGAGCTCACTTTTGAGGACGCCGGAGGCGCGGTCGGGCAGGTTCGAGCCAAGCGAATTCGAACAAACCAGTTCGGCCAGATCGTGAGTCTGGTGCGCGCCCGTCTGTACCGCAGGGCGCATTTCATACAGGCGAACTTTCAGTCCGCGCTGGGCGGCCTGGTAGGCGGCTTCACTCCCGGCCAGACCGCCGCCGATTACGAGTAAATCTGTCATCAATTTATTGTACCATTGTGGTTTGTGTGGCATTTGGTGAGAGGCTGATTCTGCGGGCTGGCAAAATGCATCGCTCTCGCAAGGTGTCTGTTAGCTGCTGGCATATCTCTCTGCTGTATAATTATCCCGGAATGGCAAACCAGCTAACCATCGAAAACCAATTGAAAGAAGCTACACAGTTGACAGGTGCGGCCTGGGCGGCACTGGTGGAACGCGAGGCGGGCAAATGGCACGTGCTTGCCGCGTACCATCTTGCCAAGAAGACTCAGCCGCTGCTGATGAAATTCCTGACGAAAACAGAAGTGGATGCGTGGTTGTGCGGCGCTCTGAGCGGGGGGCAGAGCCGTTCGGTGTCGCTGCCTGAGTCTGGCCGGCTGGACTCAGGCAGACTGTTTGCGTTTCCGCTGGCTGGGGTCTCGCGCGTCGTGGTGGCCGCTGCCGATCAATTATCCAATGACGCACAGCGTCTCTGGCGCCTGGTGGCGTCCGGAATGCAGGCGGAGGTGGCGACTCCCGAGGCATCCGCCGCCTCTT
>JBAVVF010000625.1:0-2917 GCA_049697155.1 Anaerolineales bacterium | reverse complement strand
TCATCAAATAATCCTTCTTGGAGTCTCTTGGGCCAAATAAGGGACCGCAGGAAGGTCTGATCAGACGGGAGACTATGAAAACCACGCCAAGTTTTGTATCGGCAAAATACAGACGTGTCAAACCCATCACGATTAGATCTAGCCGTAGCTTCGTACACTACAACACGTTGACGACCAATAAAAGATAATAGGCCCAAGTCTTCATCGAGAAATTTGGGTAATTGGTAAAGAATAGACTTAATATCCGAATCTGCCCTGGGGGTAAAATCGATCATAAGAGAGGGGGTTTGAATTCGAAGAACAATGGCTGGATTAATTTGTGCATCATCAACGTATTCATAAGTATCGATAAGTTTGAACTTCCCATGCTCGGTTTCCCAATTGATTCCTGTGCGTTTTTTATCGGTGCTGCCAAGTTTGGAAATAGTACCGTCGTAACTTAAGGTATACGACCATTGAGGCTGAATTAGAGAGGTTGGTGATACTTTTGCTTGGATAAAAAGCGGTTCTTCACGGCTCACTGTGTGATCGTAATCTCCCGAAATAAAGATTTCAGCGTCAGCCTCCATTTTTTGTGTGCCAATGATTTGATATGGCCTAATTCCCATTACCCAAACAGATCGCCCTAATTCGGTCTTGCCCTCAAACCAAACTGCAGAAGGAAATCCCATAGATGATTCAAATAATTGACCTGCTCCTTTATCGTCAGACCAGACAGTAATCGCGATAGGATCAGAAGAGTGGGATTTGTACCTTCCTGATAACTGCACCGAAATGCTATTTTGTGCAAAGTGGTAGACTCCCTGCGCAAAAATCGAGTTTTGTTTTTGATAGTCGAACATCTCTATCCCTTAGGTAAATACACATAAATTCCGAGAACATCGGGGGGCAGGTTTGGCTCCACATGAGTCTGCACACCTTTTTGCCGTGAAGCAAATCTCACGCGCTGGTGAGCATCCAGTAGCTGGTCGCCCAACTGCTTTGCAGTCTCATCCAAATGCGGACGCAAACTGTCAAAGCCGTCAATCACCTTTTGCACAAAGTCACGGGCTGTATCGGGGTTTACATTCTGATCAGGAGAAGCCTGCAAAAGTTTTTCGGCTTCTTCCTTGCTCAGCCATTCCGCGCTTTGTGGGGAACCTGTGAATGCCAAAAGCCCGCACTCTTCTGCCAGCAAAGGCCTGCTTTCATCGCCTTTCTTTTCCTTGATGATGTGATAGCGAAATCTCAGCAGCAATAGTGTGGTGCGTTTCTCCACAGCCTTCGTCCGTATCACACCGCACCGGCGGGCAGGGTTCTTTACATCTATTCCGTTCAGCGGGTCCAGAGCGGTCTCCAACACAAAAGATGAAAGACTCTCGATCACTGGATGGGTGCGGGTCAGATAATATTCACTATCTTTTGCGGGCAGCTCGAATCTCGCGGAGAACTTCGGCTTGAATCCTACTCCAAGCGATTGATTGAGCAGATCTTTCAACCCCTGCGGTGCTTCCGTCAAATCCGCCTGAAGGCCGTCTTTCTTTTGTACGCTCGCGCCAAGCATCTGCAAGGCATTGCGGGTAAAGGATTCGACGTCTACACCGGAACCAACCGCATCCTGTGCCGCTCGTAGTTCCCGTGAGACCTCATCCACTTTTATTGTCTCTTGCGCGAATAACGTCCGGGAGCGTTTTTCCCGTTCTGTCACCGCGTCCCACTTGCCATACAAATCCTCACGCGTGGGCCTCATAAATTCTTCGAAGCCAGGCAGATAGCTGTCCAAGGCGCTCGGCCTCGATTTCAACAATAAGCCTTCGAAGATGGCTTCCACAACTTTTTCGGTGTCCACGGGCACCGGGACGGAAATCCCCAGCGAACTGCGAATCTTGCGATGCTTGCGCAGGAGGACGTCCAATACGATGCCATCGATCTGGTTGTCCACACCATAGTAAGTCAGCACGCGCACGCTGGAAGTTTTCTGCCCGAAACGATCCACGCGCCCCTCGCGCTGTTCGTGGCGGGTCGGATTCCAGGAGAGATCGTAGTGCACCACCGCGTCAAAATGCTCTTGTAAATTAATCCCTTCGCTTAGACAGTCCGTGCAGACTAGTACGCGCTTCTCTGATTCAGCCAACTGCTTCACGCGCTCTTCACGTTCATCGGGAGGTAGGGTTCCTGTCACAGAAGCGACTTCCACACTCTTGGGCAATGCCTTGCGCAAAGCCTCTGCAACATACTCAGCGGTAGGGATAAAGCGGCAGAACAGGATCGGGCGGTATCCGTCCTTGATCAATTCGCTTACCAGCTTGATAGCTTTGTTTAGCTTGTTGTCTTTTTCACCACACAGGGAATCTGCAGCGCGTGCCATATCCAATAACTTGCGACGATTCGACACCGCCTCCTCTTCCTCACCGCCGATGTCACTGCCAGGCACAATATCCATACCTTCAGCAGACTCATCTTCCATCATGTCGAGAATGGTGCGCTTGCCAATTTCATCCGCTTCCTGGACGGTTTCCGCTTCTGCAGTTGCAGCACGGTTGCGCAAGGTCGCGGCAGCCGCCGCAGGGCTGGAAGCCAGCGAGCGCAGTAGCGCCAGTACAGACCACCACTTCACCCGTAGATGAAATTGATTCTTACTTGTATCCTGCACGTCTCTTACGGTCTCACGCGCATATTCCAGAACACGGTCGAATAATTTCTTGTACTCTGGTGAAAGTTTATAAGTGTCTTCGCCCTCTTCGCGCTCCGGGAAGGGAGTATCCGCCTGCATGTAACTTCGAATATCCGCTCGGCGGCGTTGAATAAATTGCGTTGCCAGCCTGCGGCGGTGCTTTTCGTTTTCAGGGCCCGTCATATCATCAGGCAGGTTTTCAAACGCGTCATCAAGGATCGTAAGCAGTGAGCGGAAAGCATCTTCCTTTCCGCTATGTGGTGT
>JBAVVF010000624.1:0-4776 GCA_049697155.1 Anaerolineales bacterium | reverse complement strand
GAACCACTGAGGTCAATCATCCTGAGAGAAGCAATATACTCAAGCAATTCGTTTGCTTGCTCGTGGTTAGGATTGATATTTATTGTTTGTCGAATTTGTTCCACGCATTCTCGCCAGGCATTTTCATTGGCATCGACAAGATAATCGTTCCATTCTGCATTCCAGCAAAGCAACTCTGCAAAGCCATAGTGCCAATCTGCATCATTGGGCAACAATGTCACTGCTTTTTGGTATGCTTCCTTGCTGAATTGATATCTTTCAATGGCTGCTGGTTCAGATCGAAATCCCCTGCGCTCCGTGATGGACTCCTTGTATGCCTTTGCTAGACGTCCCCAGGCTTCCCCATCGTTTGGGTTTTGCGCAACATTTCCCTTTTCAACTGTGATTCTTTGCCATAACGGCGGAGGCAGCAAAGATATACTTATATTGGATGTTGGTTCAAAGTTTTCGTAGTGCCACTGCACTTTTGTTGCGCTTACTGTGCAATCTTTGGGCCAACAGTCATAAACGTTCGAAGCGTTCAATTCGTATGGCATTTGAAAGATGATGTCAGCAGCACCGATTGTGTCTTTCCATCCCGTGCCTGTTTCCAGCACATAGGCGTATACATAGGATGCATCGGCATCGTGATAAGGCTCAGTGGTGTAAACGACCTCGATGATGACATCTTCTCCGACAGGAAAAGCAACTGAAAAGTGCTCCCAGCAAGGAAGCGTAATTGTAAACTGAGGTTCGTCAATCGTTTGTATGGTGATCGTTTGATACGTTTTCTGGGATAGAGCAGATTGACCATTCACCTTGACTTTTAAATCGGTTATTGGAGAAAATTGTGGAAAAGGATCGCTGCAAAGCCCACCCCATCCGGTTGTTTGATCTAATGGAAAGCGCACTTCCATTTGTTCATCCGCATTGCCCAGATTACGCATGGTAAATGTAGCCGTTACCGTAGCGAGACCTTCGTCATAGGGACTATCACCGTCGATATCGATCAAGATTGTTTCGGCAACCATCCGGACGTTAGTCAACTCTTCTCCAGGCATTGGATTGGTGCCAGAAGGAGGCTCAGGAGGAGCAACGTCAGCTTTAACGTCGTTTACATCTATTGAGGAAATTGCAAAGATAAGCGATGCGACGCAAAACACAATGCTGCGTCGTAGAAACTGGAACTTTAAGTTCGGCTTTGGAGAATCATTCATCGAAGTTATCACCTATTTCAATCTTTATGCAAACCCCAGCCCTCTCTCCTTCAGGGATAACCATCTGCCCTGTCCGATGACCAGGTGATCGAGCACATCCACATCCAGCAATTTGCCGGCCTGCACGATGGCCCGCGTGACCGCCACATCGTCGGGGCTGGGAGTCGGGTCGCCGCTTGGGTGGTTGTGGATCACGATCAATGCCGAAGCGTTCTTTCGGACCGCTTCCTTGAACACCTCGCCGATCCTGATCTGCGAAGAACTGACCGAGCCTTTGTAAACCTCCACGGTTTCCATCACACGGTTTCTGCGATCCAGCAGGATCACGCGCAGATGCTCCTGTTCCAGCGCGGACATTTCGTACTGGACCAGGGCGGCCGCGTCGGCGGGGGAGTTGATCGCCGGACGCTCCTCGGGGGATTCGAGAGTCAGCCTCCGGCCGAGTTCGATCGCAGCCTTGATCTGGGAGGCTTTCGCATCGCCCAGTCCGTGCTGGTCCATCAGATCCTTGAACGGGGCCCGGTGGAGTCCGCTCAAGCCGCCGAATTTGTTGAGCAGGCGCTGGCCGACCGTCACCGCGCTCTCGCCCCTGACCCCAACCCTCAGCAGGATGGCGATCAGCTCGGCGTTGGAGAGTGCCTGGGGTCCAAGCGAGGCCAGCCGCTCGCGCGGACGATCCGCTTCGTGCAGATCCATGATGCGGTAGACAGGGGTGAAATTGAGTTCGGACATGCTAATTCCCTCCTCGAGGAGTGATATGTAAGTCTATTTTACGACGTTTTTTGCAGAGCACCCTGCTTGACATCCCCTCCTGCCTCAAGTAGAATACGCTTCGCCTTATGAATGGGCCTGTAGCGCAGTTGGGAGCGCGCCTCAATCGCACTGAGGAGGTCAGGGGTTCGAATCCCCTCAGGTCCACTGGACAGTGAACAGTAATCAGTGATCAGTCACTGTCCAACTGCACACTGACAACTGATTACTGAAATCCGGGCCCATAGCGCAGTTGGGAGCGCGTCTCAATGGCATTGAGAAGGTCGGGGGTTCGAATCCCCCTGGGTCCACAAGCAGCTAATCGCTAAAAGCTGTTCGCTAATAGCTAAAAGTCAGGACAGGAGTAGTAGGTCATCCCGTCAGCGAGAAGGGAAAGCGAGGTGGAAGCCCTTCAACGGCATGTAACGGGAATGCCACTAGAGACCGAACTCGCCTGTTTTCTCGAGAGAGGACTCTGCTGGTGAAGGTAAGCCGGACTGCCAGTCCGACCTACAGGTAGTCGGCGGCGGGTAAGCCCGTTATAGCGTTCAAAGAGCGTCTGCTAGTCATAGATCGGCTGGCGGCGAATCTGGGTGGTACCGCGGAGACCCGGCCTGAGCGTAGTCGAAGGCACCCTTCGTCCCTGATGTGGATGAAGGGTTTTTTGTTTTTAGACGATGGACAATAGACCATGGTCTGTCGTCAATGGTCCATCGTCCGATCTGAAAGGAGGCACAAATGAAAAGCGTAATCCGAATTAACTATATCTTCTGGAAAGAAGGTCCTCTTCTCCTCGACGTTGCTCGGAGCAAGCTTGCGCGCCTCCTCACCTGCAACCCAAGCCCCGCCTGACACTCGGCATCTGACATCTGACACCTGGAACTCGACACCTGATACTTACATAAATGAGGAACGAATGGCAACTACGAAAAAGAAAATTGCAACAAAGAAGAAGACACCAAAAACGAAAAAGACTGTGACGGCCAGGAAAACCGTGACGAAAGCCAAAAAGACGACCCGGCCGGCAGCTTCCAAAAAGAAGACCGTGACATCTTCAGCGAAAGCCAGGAAGACGGCTGCAAAGAAACCTGCCGTCGCTAAAAAGACTGCTCCGAAAAAGGTCTCTACTCGAACTGCGCGCGCAAAAGCGATCGAACCCGTGAAGAGGATGGCGGTCGTCGTCGCGGCCAAACCTGTCAGGGCAGTGGTCCCTGTGAAGGCCGAGAAGGCCCTGGCAGAGTCCCGGCCCGAACCCGCCAAAGCGGACGCCGCCCGCCGCGATCGATCCTACGACCCGCAGTCCATCGAAAAGAAGTGGCAGGCAAAATGGGAAGCGGACAAGCTCCATCGAGCCGTCATCGACGAGAGCCGGCCCAAGCACTACGCCCTGACCATGCTGCCCTACACGTCCGGCGATCTGCACTTCGGCCACTGGTATCCCATGGCCCCGTCAGACGCGCGCGCCCGCTTCAAGCGGATGAACGGCTACAACGTGCTGTTCCCGATCGGTTTCGACGCGTTCGGCCTGCCCGGAGAAAACGCGGCCATCAAGCGCGGCATCCATCCGAAGGAATGGACGTACAAGAATATCGAGAACATGCGCCGGCAGCTGAAAACCATGGGCACGATGTTCGACTGGGAGCGCGAAGCCATCTCCGCCGATCCCGAGTACTACAAGTGGACCGAATGGTTCTTCATCCAGCTGTTCAAGGCCGGGCTGGCCTACCGCAAGCTGTCCGCGGTGGACTGGTGCCCATCCTGCAATACGACTCTGGCCCGCGAGCAGGTCATCGGCGACAACCGCGTCTGTGAACGCTGCGGCACGCCCGTCATCAAGAAGGACCTGGAACAATGGTTCTTCAAGTCGACGAAGTATGCCGATGAATTGCTGCGCTTCGATGAGATCGACTGGCCGGAGCGCGTCAAGACCCTGCAGACCAACTGGATCGGCAGAAGCGAGGGCGCCTCGGTCATCTTCAAGACGGAGAGCGGCGACGACATCGAGATCTTCACGACCCGACCGGACACGCTGTGGGGCGCGACCTTTATGGTCTTTTCGCCCGAGCATCCCCTGGTGGAGAAGATCACCACGCCGGAACACAAGGCTGAAGTCGAAGCCTACAAGCAGCAGGCCGCGCGCCAGTCGGATATCGAGCGCGAAGCTGTCGACAAGGAAAAGACCGGTGTCTTCACCGGCGCGTACGCGGTCAATCCTGTCAACGACGAGCGCATTCCGATCTGGATCGCGGACTACGTCCTGATGAGTTACGGCACGGGCGCGATCATGGCCGTCCCCGCCCACGACGAGCGCGACTTCGCCTTCGCGCGCAAATACAACCTGCGGATCATCCCCGTGATCCAGCCTGAGGGCGTTGAATTGAGCGCCGATACGATGGACGCCGCGCACGAACACGAAGGTCTCATGATCAACAGCGGGCCGTTCAATGGCACGCATGCAACCAACGACAAGGGCCTGAAGAATCCGGCCATCAAGGCCGTGGTCGAGTGGCTGGAGCAGAAGGGCATCGGAAAGCATGCCGTGAATTACCGTTACCGCGATTGGCTGATCTCACGCCAGCGCTACTGGGGCGCGCCCATCCCGATGGTCTACTGCAATGTGCATGGCTGGAACCCCGTCCCTGAGGATCAGCTGCCTGTGCTGCTGCCCGACGATGTGGAATGGAAGCCGACCGGCGAGTCACCCTTGAAGCTGCACCCGACCTGGAAGAACACGACCTGCCCCATCGGCGGTGAGCCTGCAACGCGCGAAACCGATACGATGGATACCTTCATGTGTTCGTCATGGTATCACCTGCGCTATCTGTCGCCG
>JBAVVF010000623.1:0-8980 GCA_049697155.1 Anaerolineales bacterium | reverse complement strand
GCTTTAGCCGCGAATATTCCACTGCCATCAAAATCAGGCCCATGGATGTACGTGGTTGGGAGTAAAATAACCCATCCGCTTGGAGGAGGTTCAAATGCCAGAGACGATTCACACGCTTCACCCTGACAAGAAACAGGGTGTCAAGATCAGCAGGGAAAAGTATGAAATCATTCGCAAGGCAATCCTCGCCACCCTGCGCAAACAAAGGGAAATGACCTTCATGAGCCTCTCCCGGGCCGTGGAGAAGGAAGTCGATGGGAATTTCGATGGATCCGTCACCTGGTATGTCACCACAGTCAAGCTCGACCTGGAAGCGCGCGGCCTCATCAAGCGTGTCCCCCACTCGAGACCGCAGCTTGTGAAACTGGTATAGGTGCGGTCAAAAGTAAAAGGCGTAAAGTAAAAAATAAGAGACCAAGTTTTGAGAAACCGGGTCTCTTTTGTTTTCATCCCGGAGCCATCAGGAGCAAAAAATGCAAATCGTCCATGTCCATATCCATGTCAGGCCCGAGTTCGTCGAAGCCTTCAAGCAGGTAACTCTTGAGAATGCCGCCCACAGCGTCAAAGAGCCGGGCATTGCGCGCTTCGATGTCCTGCAGCAGACCGATGACCCGACCCGCTTCATCCTGGTCGAAGTCTATCGAACAGCTCAGGCCCCTGGCGCTCACAAAGAGACGCCGCATTACAGGCTCTGGCGGGATGACGTTATGAAGATGATGGTCGAGCCCAGGCAGGGCATTAAATTCAACAACCTCTTTCCCCCTGACGCAGATTGGTAATTGGAGTCCGAAGTCTCCCGACTTCGAAATTTCGACGACTGGCCCCCTTCGCGGATAATAAGTCGTCGACTCCGTTTGGACAAGGTATATAGATGATGTTCTCCTTTGAATTCGCCACCCCGCAGCAGATCATTTTCGGGGCCGGGAAACTGAGTGAGTTGGGCAGGCAGCTGGAGGGACGCGCACGGCGTCTGCTCTGGGTGCGCGGACATTCCTCGGACGCGATCCCGCGCGTGAGGGAGATCCTCTCGAAGGCAGGAATTCCGGTCACGGAATTTGAAGTCCACGGCGAACCGACAATCGATGTTGTGCGCGCGGGCATGGAGGCTGCACGTGACTGTGACCTGGTGATCGGTCTGGGCGGCGGAAGCGTACTGGACGCAGCCAAGGCAATTGCCGCGCTGGTGACGAACCCCGGGGATATATTTGACTATCTGGAAGTCATCGGCAAAGGGCAGCCGCTGGTCCATGCCTCCCTGCCCTACATTGCCATTCCGACCACCGCCGGCACCGGGGCGGAAGTGACACGCAATGCCGTGCTCGAATCGCCGGAGCAGAACGTCAAAGTGAGCCTGCGCAGCCCGTTGATGCTGCCCGCGCTCGTACTGGTGGACCCTGAACTGACGTACGGTCTGCCGCCCGAGATCACCGCCAGCTCGGGCCTCGACGCGCTGACCCAGCTGATCGAGCCGTTCGTCTCCGTCAAGGCCAACCCGCTGACCGACGCGATTTGCCGGGAAGGCATCGCCTACGCGGCGCGCTCACTGCGACGCGCGTATGAAAACGGCGCGGACAAAGAGGCACGCGCCGGCATGTCGCTGGCCAGCCTTTTCGGCGGGCTGGCGCTGACAAACGCCGCGCTGGGAGCCGTGCATGGGTTCGCCGGTCCGCTGGGCGGGATGCTGCACACCCCGCACGGTGTGCTTTGCGCACGCTTTCTGCCGCTGGTGATGGAAGCAAACATCAGAGCATTGGAAGCTGTCCAGCCGGAACATCCGGCGCTGAGGCGCTATGTCGAGGTCGCGCAGATCCTGACCGGCGAGAAGGATGCCGCCGCACAGGACGGCGCGAAGTGGGCCAGTGAATTGGTGAACGCATTAAAAATCCCCCGGCTTTCCCTGTATGGAATGAGACCGGAGGATTTTCCTGAAGCAGTTCGGAAGACACAAAAGGCAAATAGCTTTAAGGGAAATCCGGTTGCGCTGGCTGAAAAGGAATTGACCGCAATCCTGGAAAGGGCACTGTAGTCACACCTATTCCAATTCCTTCCGGCTTGCGCGCACCCAGCGGGGAATTGGAAGCGAGGCGCGGTAATGGTACACGAGATATGCCAGGATCAGCAAAATTCCAGAAGTAAGAACAAGCGGCACATGCGTTTTGATGTACTCACTGATCAACTGCCATTCGTGCCCCAGGACATAGCCTGCGCCGATCAGAACCGTACACCAGAGGTAGGCCCCTGCGAACGTCGCGAGGAAGAACTTCGGAAAGGGAATACGGACAAGCCCGGCCGGTATGCTGACCAGAGTCCGCACACCGGGAATGAGGCGTCCGACCAGGACGATGCCTGCCCCCCATTTTCGGCACTGGTCTTCGACCCGTTCGATGTATTCGAGGTTGAGGCGAAAGAACTTTGCAAACTTATTCACGAGCGGACGTCCGCCTATTCTCGCCGTCCAATACGTGATCGATGCGCCAATTGCACTCCCCAGGCCGGCGTACAGACCGGCGAGCGGAATAAAGGCAGCCGGGATACCGTGGCGTTCGATCAGCATCCAGCCCGCAAAGGCCAGGATGATCTCGCTGGGCGTAATGCCGGTGGCGTTCTCGAAAATCATCAGTCCAAACACACCGAACCAGCCAAATTTGTCGAAGATCATCTGCAAAGCCGAGAGAATCATTTGTTCGAAAGCATCGAGCATGTTTTCTTCCTTCCATCGATAAAATAAAAGACCATCGCCAGGTTACTGTGGCGATGGTCTGGCCTTTTTTTGAACAGCCGGTGGCGCAAGGCGCCACGTATTGACGGCTGCACATCCCAAAATCGGGCGGCTACTCCCCATCGGGGGTGGGCGGATTATACAGCCTATCTACGCGTCGAACCTGCCGGATAAGAATTTTCTTATCAAAACGGCTGCGGGATGCGGCTGGCCGTCTTCAGCGCTGAACGGATCATCAGAAATTCCGTGATGTTCTCTGAGGTGACCAGCCCCACAAAGCGTCCGCCATGCATGACGGGCAGCGTCTTGGCGCCGGATTCCTGGATGCGGGTCAGCGCGGTCTCGACCATCTCGTGCGAGTCCACACTGGGCACGTTACGGCGAATCACGTTTGCGACCAGCGTGCTCTGTCCCTGCTGTGAAAGCGCCCGGATGAAATCATCACGTGTCAGCACGCCGACGAACTGCTCCCCCTCGACCACCGGGAAGTCCTGCTGGGAGCCGGCCAGGATGAGCTTCACAACCCGCTCGAGCCGGTCAGACGGCGAGAGGGTCTCGAAGCGGGTCTGCATGGCATTTGTGACCGGAATCCCGCTGATGGTATTTCGCATTTGCACCATGCTGGCTTCCTGCGAGGCGCCGATCCAGACGAAGAAGGCGATGAAGAGCAGGAACGGGTTGTTGAACAGGCCAATCAGGCCCAGGAGGAATGCCAGTCCCTGGCCGACGTTTGCCGCGATCTGCGTCGCGCGGACGTAATCCATGCGCATGGCCAGCAGGGCCCGCAGGACACGCCCACCGTCCATCGGGAAGGCCGGGATCAGGTTGAACAATACCAGTGAGATGTTGACCGTCATCAGGCGTCCGAGAAAGGAGCCCGAGGCGACGGTCAGGTCCGTCAGCGGGACCAAGCCGTTCGTCGCGAAGAGATACGCGAAAAGCAGCGCGGCAATGACCACGTTGACGGCGGGTCCCATCAAGGCGACCCAGAGTTCTTCGATCGGTTTCTCGGGCATGCGCTCGAGGCGCGCCACACCGCCGATCGGGTAAAGTGTAATATCGCGGGTTTTGACCCCGTACCGGCGGGCGGTCAGGGCATGCCCGTACTCATGCAGAACGACACATAGAAAGAGCGCCAGGATGAAAAGAACGCCCTCCGCCACTTTCGCCCAGGACTCATACTCGAGCCAGTGGCTGTAGCCGATCCAGCCGATCAGAAGCAGAAAGGTTGCATGGACAAATACATCGATACCGGCAAAAGTCCCTAATTTCCACTGCCATTTCATAAATCAACTCCTTGTAAACCTGACGGCATTGTACATGGCATTTGTAAGAAGAATGTTATAAAAATTCCATCAGGAAGTATCAGACTCGGCATGTCAATAGGTTTAACGAAAAAGAGAACAGGTGTGTGCCTGTTCTCCTCTTGATTTTGACTAAAAAACTGGTTCGCAGCCTACTTGATTACACCCAGCTTCCTGCCTGCTTCGCCGATCACGTCCATGGCTCTTTCGATCTCGCTCGGTTCGTGCGCGGCAGTGACCGTGGCCCGCAGGCGGGCGAGTCCCTCCGGGACGGCCGGCGAAACGACCGGCAGCACAAACACATCGTTGTGCTGCGCTTCGCGGGTCATGGCAAAGGCGGTCTCGTCATCTCCGCACAGGACCGGAACGATGGCGGTCTCGGTCAGCATGGTGTCGAAGCCCATGCCTTTCAACCCGCCGATGAACTGCCGGGTATTCTGGTTGAGGCGTTCGATGCGCCAGGGCTCATCGAGGATAACCTTAAAGGCCTCGCTGGCCGCGGCAGCCTGGGCTGGCGGCAGGGCCGCAGAAAAAATGTAGGCCCGGCTGGCATGCCGCAGGTAGGTCACAATATCCTTCCGGGCCGCCACATAGCCTCCCACCGAAGGGATGGTCTTGCTCAGGGTGCCCATCTTGATGTCGATCACATCCCCAAGCCCGAAATACTCCTCGATGCCGGTTCCCCGGGCACCCAGGACCCCCACCGAATGGGCCTCATCGATCATCAGCCAGGCGTTGTACTTCCTGCATAGCTGAAGCATTCTTGGCAGATCGATGATATCGCCGTCCATGCTGAAGACCGAGTCGGCGATAACCAGTTTGGTGACATCGGCGGGTGCGTTCTTGAGCAGCCCCTCGAGGTGGGTCATGTCGTTGTGACGGAAGCGCCTGAACTCCGCACCGGACATCAGGCATCCATCCACAATCGAGGCATGGTTGAGTTTGTCGGAAAACACGTAATCGCCGCGTCCCATCAGGGTGGAGACCACGGTCAGGTTGGTGGCATAGCCGGACGTGTACGTGATGGCCGCTTCGGCGTGTTTGAAATGGGCGATGGTTTCTTCCAACTCATCATGGATGGTCAACGTGCCGGCCAGCGTGCGGACACCATGCGTTCCGGTGCCGAATTTGTCCACCGCTCTCTTGGCAGCTTCGTTAATCCTGGGGTGTCCCACCAGTCCCAGGTAACTATAGGAAGCATACATGCCCATTTCCCGCCCATTGACGCGCACCTTGGCGTTGTCCAGCACTTCCTCCACGGGCAGGTTGTAAAAATACAAATCGTGCTCTTTTAGACCGGAGATACGGTCGGTCATGGCTTTGATTCGGCGCGTAACAGCGTCGTCTGTAGTATGTAAATCCATGTAAGGCCTCCAGGGCAGAATGACGCAAGTTTACCAGAGACTACGGAAGTTTTATAAGCTTCCATAATCCGGCTTTACCGGCTTTCCCCCCCGCGCCGATTCAAGGAAAGCCGAGATGACCGCCACATTGGCGCGGCTGTCGGCCAGCGAAACGCGGGTATCCCGGCCGAGCAGGATTGCATCCGCCATGTCTTCGACCTCGCCGATGTACAGTTCCTGCCCTTTGATCTTGATGATTTCCGTCTTATCGCCGCGCGTGAGATAGATCTTCTCGCCGATACCGGGCGTAAAGGGTTGAGGGATGTTCAGCGTCGCTTCGCTGCCAACAATTTCCATGAAGACGTGGAAGGGAGTGATAAAACTGCAATCAAACTGGGCGTGGATATCGTAGTCGAAGCGCATCTGGCCGACAAACGTCTCATCGATCCCGCTCTCCCCCGTGACCTGCCAGCCAAACACCTCGAGCGGATCCTCCCCGATCACGCTCCGTGCGTAGCTGATCGGATAGCAGCCCACATCCCAGATGCTTCCGCCGCCCATATCCGCCTCCCTGCGGATATCTCCCTCCCGATCGAGGAGATAACTGAACGAGCCGCGCACCAGCTTGAGGGTTCCGAGCGAACCGTTCCTCACCAGCTCCTGCACCTTAAGCGTCTGCGGATGATGGCGGTACATGAAGGCTTCGGCCACGACCCGGTCATGTTCGCGGGCCGCAATCTTGATCGCGTCCACTTCCTGCACGCTCAAAGCCAGCGGCTTTTCGCACAGGACGTGCTTTCCGGCCTCGACAGCTTTGATCGTCCATTCCGCATGCAGGTGATTGGGAAGCGGATTGTAGATGACGTCGATCTCAGGATCGGCAAGCAGGGCTTCGTAGGAGCCATGCACACGCGGAATCTTCCACTCGCGTGCATATTGGCCGGCGGACTCCGGCGTCCGGGAAGCGACCGCCAGGAGGTGGTTTCGTTTCGACATCCGCAAAGGTGGAATCAGGGCACGGTTGATGCGCGCCGTGGAAAGCAATCCCCAGTTGAGAACTTTGTCTGCCATAATTATTCCTCATGTCGTTGCGAGGAGATTGCTTCGCTCCCTTGGTCTCGATACAGCCTCGAAGGGCACTCGGCTTACTCGACCAGCGGGTCGCTCGCAACGACATCACTCAAAAATAGCCCTGCAAGTTTGTCACCCGCAGGGCTATTTTATCCTACTGGAATTATTGTTGCCGCAAAGGCGACATCGGAATTGGAATGTTATAGAACGTCGCGCCGACTCCGACTCCGCCTTCGCAGGTATTCGGAGGCGCTGTGGTAATCCGCCGCGTGGACGGCATCTCGGCGGCCCAGAACATGTAACCCAGCATGCCGGAGGTCACGCCTGCACCGTTGGGCGCGACAGAGCCCACAAACGTGCCGGTGGATTTCTGGAGCGAGCCGGCAAAGTTATTGCATTCGGGAGCAATATTGGTTCCGCTCACGATATAAAGTCCGCCCGTGAACTTGGCGGGCGCCAGCGGCAAAATGGGAGGATCGTATTGTGCCTTGCCATCCACATGTTCCTGCCAGTTGGCAATCGCTCCGCTGGTGCTCGGCTGGCGGCTCGGCACCATCGCATTGGCATAGTCGAGGACTGGATTGGCCGTCGTCAGCCAGTCGGCGGTGGCCTTGCGGGTCAGGGCGATCAGCCAGCGGTCTCCGGCAGCCAGGTCGATGGTGAGGCGGGCGGCGTGATTGTTCCCGGTCGCGTCGTAGGGCAGGACGGAACGATAGGCGTCGATGAAAGCCTGCAAGCCGGCCAGATTCGGAGCGGTGTTCTCTTCGTAGTCGATCTCGATCCCGACCCCCAGCTGCTGGGCGACTGCCGCGGCATTGAGCCCGAACTGGGTCGGGTTTTGGGCGAGGGCCTGGTTCCAGGCATCGGTGTAGGTGATGCCGCCGATCGACAGCATGACTCGTACGCCGCGGCTCTTGAAGTAGTTGACCACCTCGGCCGTCATACCGCGCGGCACGCCGTTCAAGGTGCCGGCATCCGTGGTCTGGTTCAGGAGCTTCAACGGGTGCACAAAGCTCAGCACAACCAGGTTGACCGACGGTCTCCCGTCGCCGCGATCGACCAGCCAGTGGTTCTGCGAGTCGAACTCGCTGACCGTGCGGACGGATGACCACGTACAGGCGTCATTGCCGCAGTGCCAGGCCCCATAGATCTGGAGCGGGGTCGCGGGACCGGGCGGCGGCGTAGGGGTGGGTGTGGGCGGCTTTCCGGCGCTGACGGAACCGGCCGGCAAGCCAGGGGCCAGCAGGACAAGGACGATCAGGGCAAACAGCGAGACGAGCCTCTTAAACATGGGTTCTCCTTGAGGAAGAATGGGAAGGTCCCAGATAACGAAATTGACAAAGCAATTGAGTATAGAAGAGAATATCTTCTTAGAATTGGAAGAATAGTATGAATTACCAGGACTACTTCAAAAAGCTGGAAGATGATTTGGAATATCAAGAAGCTGAACAAGAATTGAAGGTAACCCTTGATTTAGCCGACGATATTCTCAGACTTCGCATGAAAAAGGGCTGGTCTCAAACCGAACTAGCAGAACGCGCTGGAACAAAACATGCTAACATATCGCGACTAGAAAGTGGTTTGATTAATCCTTCCGTAAAATTCTTACAGAAAGTGGCGAGGGCCCTAAATACCAGTATATTTATTCATTTCGAGCAACCTTCTCCAAAATTCGATCTGAGCACCAAGGCAGAATACCAAAGCCAGGAGGCGATTCCTTTACCATCTAATTGGCCCGGTATTAAATCACAAATTACTACTCATACATCAAGTGGGACATCCTCAGCATCGATAAGGAGAATACATGATTGAACACATCTGGTCTGTTATATGTTCCCGTTCCGTCATTGATGCCGAAACAAACAATGTCTCCATTCAAGACGTCATCGAGCAAATAAACATTAGTGCTGAACCAAAAAAAGATGGACTTCTACCTTTTCCATTTGAACTGATTACGCTCTGGGGCAGAAAAGAAAGCGATAAACCTTCCAAAGGAATAGAAAGGATAACTTTCGTTACTCCCTCAGGCAAATCTGAGGTTGTTTCTGAAACTGAAATAGACTTGTCTAATGCAGAAAGACATCGTCATCGCGTGAAATTTCCAGGTCTGCCTGTCAGCGAAGCAGGAAAGTATTATTTCAAGGTTGAATTAAAAAACGGCAATCATGAATGGCAGCAAGTTTCCGCTATTCCACTAAAAGTTATATTTCAACCGCCGAGCTAATCCTGGGCTAAGCAACCAAAGATCAGTGTTTTGAATTTAGACTTGGAGATTTATGGATCTCCAAGTCTTGTTGATTAATAGAATGTCATGCCGTAATCCTGCACAAGTATGTTCTGCTTGACACTATTAATAACAGGGGATCTTATGGCACCCTATTTCACTAACTTCTTCAACTCATCTTCCCCAATAATCTTCACGCCCAGGGACTTGGCCTTCTCATATTTCGAGCCGGGAGCTTCACCGAGCACCAGATAGCTTGTCTTTTTGCTGACGCTGTCGGTGACCTTGCCGCCGTGCGATTCGATGAATTCCCTGGCGT
>JBAVVF010000622.1:0-6914 GCA_049697155.1 Anaerolineales bacterium | reverse complement strand
GATGCTGGCGCTTTCGGCAAGTTTCGTCTTTTTTGCGCTTGCCCAGTTCCTGCCATCCCAAATCCTGCATATTTACTCCAAAGATCCGGTTGTGATCGAACTGGGGGCAAATTACATCCGTACGTTTTCTTGGACATTTCTCTTCTTCGGCATCACGTTCAGTTACGCGCTGGTCCTGCGGTCGACGGGCAATGTCATCGTACCGACACTGGTCAGCGTCAGTGCTCTTCTGATTAGTATTTTTCTCTCCTATTCACTCATCTTTGGAAGGTTTGGCTTGCCCGAACTTGGCATCCAGGGGGCGGCGGTGGCCGCGGTGATCGCCCGATTCCTGGAGTGTGTGGCGCTGCTGACCATTATTTACAGACGCAAGTTACCGGTCGCCGCCTCGTTTCGCGAACTAACCGGCTTCGACAGGGTGTTTTTTGGGCGGGTCATCAAGCCCGTGCTGCCTGTGATGCTGAACGAATTATTCTGGTCACTGGGCATCACAACCTACAACGTGATCTATGGGCACATGGGCACGCAGTCGTATGCCGCGATCAATATTGTTTCGACCATTGAGCAGGTGGCGTTCGTGGTGTTCATTGGTATTTCCAATGCCACTGCCGTTCTCGTGGGCAATCGGATCGGGTCCGGGCACCAGGATGAAGCTTATCGCTATGCCGGACGTTCGCTGGGGATCGGGATTCTGGGCGGGATCCTCCTGGGAATTGCCCTGCAGTTCGTGAAGGTTCCTGTCCTCTCGCTTTATAAGGTGTCGCCCGAAGTGATCGAAAACGCGGGGCGGATCATTAACATAGTTTCCCTGTTCCTGTGGATACGCGTCAACAACATGACGATCGTGGTGGGGATTCTGCGCGCCGGCGGCGACACACGCTTCTCCCTGTTCCTGGACGGCATCATCATCTGGATCGTCGGTGTGCCGATGGCCTATCTGGGCGCGTTCGTTCTGCACCTGCCTGTGTATCTTGTTTATCTATGTGCAATGTCGGAAGAAGCGGCAAAGTGGGTCCTGGGCATCCGCCGTTATCTTTCGCGCAAATGGATCAATGACATGACCGTGCATGTTGAAGGTCTCGAGACAGGCGTTACGCAGGCAGAGTGATCGGCTCGGCTTTTTCGAGTACATACGCTTCATAAGCAGCCGCCAACTGTTTGGTGATCGGACCAGGCGTCCCCTGCCCCACCGTACCATTGTCGATCTGGATGACGGGCACAACCCCGCGCGAACTGGACGTGATGAACGCTTCGCTCGCAGCCGACAGTTGTTCCAGTTTCAGCGGCCGGTATCTCACTTCCAGCCCCCTGCCCCGCGCGATGTCAATGACTGTCTGGCGCGTGATGCCCAGCAGGATGTCGTCACAGGCGGTGCCGAGGTAGGTCAGGTCGGCAACCTGACCTACATAAAAGAAGTTGCTGGTCATGCCCTCCAGTATTTCTCCGTCCTTGACGAGCAATGCCTCAAAGATCCCTTCCTGCGCAAGATGCTTTCTCTCCATGTCACTCGCGCCGATGAAGGCAGTTGACTTCAGGCGCGGGCTCTCACGGTGCATTTCCGTCGTTTCCACGCGCACGCCCTGCTCGTAAACATCCTGCGGCAATCGCTTGAGAGGCTCGACGGCGACGTAGGTTTGTCCCGCCTTTGTCATCATCACCCGGACGCGGGCCTCGTCGGGGCGATAGGGCTCGAGCAGCGCGACCAACTGCCGGCGTAGTAGCGAGGCGTCCACCTCCGGCGCTGAGACCGGCTCATAAAGCCTCTGCAAATGAGCGCTGAGACCGAGCACGCGCCTGCATCCATCGAAGGTTCGGAAGGTGCTGTAGTACCCCTCCGGCAGCTGACGCGTGACCGCATCCAGAGATGTCGCATCGGTGAAATTCACCGCTTCAATTGATGTGTTTGTGAGCTTCCATGTTCGGATCATAAATTTCATTATAAACCTTGACATATCTGGCTGGGCTGGTGTAAACTCGAACAGCTTTACTTAAAATACGATAAGTAAGCAAATCTAAACGAAAGGAGCGCACTAGATGAATATGTCGGTTTTCCTAAAAATCTTCACCAGCCCTGACGCTGGTGTTTTGCCTTCTCGTAGTGCGCCTGTTGACCGTTGTTAGGTCTTTCCTGTCTGTCTTTTCAGGCTGTGGCGCACTCGCCGCAGCCTTTTTGTTTATTTCACCAGTGTGCAAAGAGCGCTCTCCTCTGGCACCGCCCGCCAGGGCAGGTGTAGCGCTCCGGCGCAAGAGAGCGCCTGTTACACAAGGTTTGGAGAATGCCCATGACCACGCTCGAACCCGCAATCACATTTGACTTCCGCAAAGCCATCCATGAGAACCGCCTGAAGGGGATCTGGAAGATGATGGTGGATTATCGCCTGCCGTATCTCGCCGCGACCGGAGCGCTGGCTGTCTCTGCGCTGGCAAAGACGTGCACCTATCTGCTCCTGCGCTATTTCGTCGATGACGTGCTTACCCAGGGTGAATACATCGGGAACATCACGCAGACCTTTCTCTGGATTGCGCTGGCTTTCGTGGGACTGGCAGCATTCGAAGGCGGATTCTCGTTCCTTTCCGGACGATTAGCAGCCTTTACCGCCGAAGGGATCACGCGCCGCCTGCGCGACTTCCTCTTCGACCACATCCAGCGACTGAGCTTCTCCTATCACGCCACCACCCCGACCGGTGACCTGATCGAACGCGTCACCTCCGATGTGGATGCGCTGCGTCGCTTCTTTAGCGAGCAGGGCATCGGCATGGGGCGCATCTTCATGCTGTTCGTCATCAACTTTATCGCCATCCTGAACCTGAACGTCAGGCTGGGGTTGATGTCGGTGATCGTGATCCCGTTCATGCTGCTGGTGTCGCTGTGGTTCTTCAAGAAGGTAACCAAACGCTACGAAGAGTACCAGGCCCAGGAAGCGATCCTCTCCACCACCCTGCAGGAGAACCTGACCGGCGTACGCGTGGTCAAGGCCTTCGGGCGTCAGGAATATGAAAAGAGCAAGTTCGAGAAGGACAACTGGGGCAAGTATCTGAAGGGCAAATTGCTGCTCTTCATGCATTCGATGTTCTGGCCCCTTTCCGATATCGTCCTGGGCTTGCAGATGCTGTTCGGATTTGTGTACGCCGCGACCATGGCGATCGACGGTGAGATCACGGTCGGTATGTACATTGCCTATGTCGGTCTCGTCGTCTGGTTGATCTGGCCGATCCGCAACCTGGGACGGCTGATCGTCTCCGCCTCGACCGGCATGGTTTCCTATGGCCGCCTGATGGAGATCGTCAAACAGACGCGCGAGCCGCTCTTCGACGGCAAGGTCCAGCCGCAGGAACCGGCAAAAGGTGAATTGACCTTCGAGAATGTCTCGTTCATCTATTCCGACGGTGAGAAGCACGTTTTGAAAGACGTCTCCTTCACCGTCAAGCCCGGCCAATCGATTGCCCTGCTCGGTTCGACGGGCTCCGGCAAATCATCGCTGGTCAATTTGCTGCCGCGTTTCCACGAGTACACGAGCGGCCGCATCCTGCTCGACGGCGTCGAACTGACCGATTACTCACGTTCGTACCTGCGCAGACAGATCGGCATCGTGGAACAGGAACCGTTCCTGTTCAGCCGCTCGATCCGCGAGAACATTACCTACGGTGTCGGGCGCGACGTTTCACAGGAAGAAGTGGAACGGGCGGCCAAAGCGGCCGCGGTCCATGACGTGATCATGGGTTTCCCCGACGGCTACAACACGCTGGTCGGTGAGAAAGGCGTGACCCTCTCCGGCGGCCAGAAGCAGCGCGTGACCATCGCCCGCACCCTGCTCAAGAACCCGCGCATCCTGATCCTGGACGACTCGACCTCCTCGGTCGACACCGAGACGGAATCCGAGATCCGCGGCGCGCTGAACGAGCTGATGGAGAACCGCACCACGTTCATCATTGCCCATCGCATCCAATCCGTGATGATCGCAGACCTGATCCTGGTGCTGGATAAAGGCGAGGTCGTTCAAATGGGAACGCACCAGGAACTGGTTGCTCAAATGGATGGCATGTACCGCCGGATCTACGATATCCAGACGAGGATCGATGAAGAACTGGAGATCGAAATCTCGAGTGTGAATTAGACCCACAGCAATGTCGTTGCGAGGAGGGTGTGCGCCCCGACGAAGCAACCTCAATAGCTCAGAAGAGTGCTTGCAACGACATGTAATGGAGAATGAAAATGTCACAGGATATTATTGAATTAGAAGAAGAAGAATACACCAGTCAATTAACTGCGCCGGTATTCAAGCGCATATTGACTTTGCTCAGGCCCCATTGGAGATGGGTTGTGGGCTTCATCATCACCATCATGCTGACCTCGGTGCTGGATGCCTACTTCACCTTCCTCAACAAGCAGATCGTGGACGTGGGCATCACGCTCAAGAACAAGCCGGCCTTGATGCGGATTGTGGTGATTTACGGCACCTTTCAGCTCTTACAGTCCGGGTTTGTGTTTACGTTCATCTACCTGGCCGGCGTGCTGGGTGAGCGGGTCCAGTACGACCTGCGCAAGATGCTTTTCAACCACCTGCAGGACCTGTCGCTTTCGTACTATGCCCAGAATGCGGTGGGACGCCTGATCGCCCGCGTCACGTCCGACACCGGGCGCGTCGCCGACCTGCTGACCTGGGGCGTGATCGACACGACCTGGGCCATCATGAACATCACCACCTCGGTGACCTTCATGGCCATCATCAACTGGAGGCTGGCGCTGATCGTCTTTACGATCATCCCGGTGATGACCTATATCGCGATCCAGTTCCGTAAAAGGATCCTGGTCGAATACCGGGTCACGCGCCGCACGAACTCGAAGATCACGGGCGCCTACAACGAGAACATCCAGGGCGTACGCGTGGTCAAGGCCCTGCTGCGAGAGGACGAGAACACGAAGGAGTTCCAGCAGTTGACCGGGACCATGTACCGCTCGGCGTACCGGGCGGCCTGGCTCTCGGCGCTTTTCCTGCCGACCGTGCAGATCATTGCCTCACTGGCGCTGGGTCTCATCATTGGCTACGGCGGAACACAGATCACTCTGGGACTCATGACCATCGGCGGCATCCAGGCCTTCGTCTCGTACCTGACCTTCATGATGTGGCCGATCCAGGACCTGGCCCGGGTGTACGCAGAGATGCAGCACTCCATCGCCTCGGCGGAACGGATCTTCAAGCTGGTGGATACCCCGCCCGAGGTCCACGACAGACCGGACGCCATCCCGGCGGAAACGCTCATGGGCGAGATCGACTTCGAGCACGTCAACTTCTACTACGAAGATCGCAAGCCCGTCCTGACGGACTTCTCGCTGAAGGTCAAGCCGGGAGAGATGATCGCCCTGGTCGGTCCGACCGGCGGCGGCAAGTCGACGATCGTAAATCTCCTCTGTAGGTTCTATGAACCGCGCGAAGGGATGATCCGCATCAACGGGCGCGACTATCTGGATTACACGCTGGCATCCATCCACAGCCGGATCGGGATCGTGCTGCAGACGCCCCATCTTTTCTCAGGCAACGTGCGCGACAACATCCGCTACGGACGCCTGGACGCCGGCGACGAGGACATCATCGCAGCCGCAAAGATCGCCGGAGCACATGACTTCATCGTAACCCTGGAAAAAGGCTACGATCAGAATGTCGGCGAAGGCGGCAACCTTTTGTCGGTTGGGCAGAAGCAGTTGATCAGCCTGGCGCGCGCCGTACTGGCCCGACCGGAGCTGTTCATCATGGACGAAGCCACCTCCAGCGTGGACACATTGACCGAAGCGCTTATCCAGCGCGGCATGGAAGCCCTGATGAAAGGCCGCACGTCGTTCGTTATTGCACATCGTTTGTCTACCATCCGGCGCGCGAATCGCATCCTCGTTATCGAGGACGGCAGGATCGCCGAACAGGGCACCCATGCCGAACTGCTCAAACTTGGCGGACATTACTACCGTCTGTACACCCAGCAGTTCCGCCACGAACTGGAAGCGCAGTATGGATTGGCAGAGGCAGTCGGTATTCAGCAGAAGGAAGAGGCACCTGAAGCACTGGCTGCGGACTAGTCAGTAAACAGTAAGCAGTAGACAGTAATCAGTAGGCAGTGGGTCGGTGATGAACCGATCCACTGCCGGAGGATGAGAGAATGAACACCGAGCTCTTACCATTTAAAAGTGAAATGATTCCCGAGGCAGGAAAGCTTCTGGCGGAACGGCATGCCTGTAATCGCCAGCGTCTACCCTTGCTGCCCGCCCGTTTTGAAGATACCGATGTCGCCGCAAAGGCGGTGGCAGCTCTCTGGCAGGAAAAGATGAAGAGCGGCTATGCCGCATTCCGTGACGGACAGATGATCGCTTACCTGATCGGAGAAACAGCTACCAACCCGTGGGGACGGTCCGGATATGTGTATTTGCCTGGCTATGCCATGGCCGAGGACCAGAACCCGGCGGTCGTCCAGGACCTGTATGCCCTGCTCGGCGAGGAATGGGTAAAGAAAGGCTGCTTCAATCATTACCTCTACATCTCGGCGGCGGATGACAAAGTGACCGGCGCTCTGTTCGACGTCGGCTTTGGCAAGGAACGCGTCGATGCGCTGATGGATCTCCGCTCGGCGGAAATCCCGGAAGTGGAAGAACCGGCCGGCGTAACCATTCGCAGGGCAGGTGCAGGCGACAACGCCCACCTGGGCAGCCTCTCGAACATGATCTTTCGGGCGCTCGCCAAGGCGCCATACTGGCATCCAACTGTCCCGGAAGACTGGGACGATTTGCACGAAGGCTGGTCGGAGCTTGCCGATGACAGGGAATGGACCGTCTGGCTGGCGCTTGAGAACGAGACCGCCCTGGGCACGATCGGGTTTCGCCCTGAAAACGAAGAGGACACACAGATGCTTGCATCGCCCCGGACTGT
>JBAVVF010000621.1:0-6656 GCA_049697155.1 Anaerolineales bacterium | reverse complement strand
CTCTTTAATAGCCCGCAGGACATCGATTCCATCCACGCGCGGCAGGCGCAGGTCCAGCAGAATGACATGGGGACGCTGCGTTTTTGCAGGGTCGGAAAATTCCCCACGGCTAAACAGGTAATCCAGTGCTGTTTGTCCATCCAGGAAATGACGCACTTTGTTGGCAATTCGATGTTCTTCCAGGGTGCGGATGATCAATTCCGCATGGTCTATGTTGTCTTCGACGAGCATCACGAGGATCGGTTCGCCATTCATTTTTCCTCTTTGCAGGGTTCACCCTTACCGGTCATTTTAACCGCATTTTGAATTTTTAGTGATGATTTGACGGCATACTGAAATGAAATTTGCATAGCTGTCGACTAGTTCCTGCGCGGCAGCCGCCGGGACTGGCTCATCAATTTCTCATGATATAATTTTGCTAATCACCACAGTATTTTCAGTCCGGAGGATTTTCCATGGAGATCACGGTTCAAGAGTTCAAGCATTGTGACATGATCACGGTCAAGGGACGCGTGGACAGTGCTACGGCTCCCCAGTTGGCGCAGGCACTTGAAGCGGCCAATGACGGAGGTAAATACAAGCTCGTCGTAAATATGAGCGATTTGGAATATATGTCCAGTGCCGGTTTCCGTGCTCTCCTGGCAGCGCAGCGTAACAGCAAGCGTTACAATCGCGGCGAAGTTGTCCTTGCCTCGGTCCCGGAGCGGATTCGCGAGGCCCTGGAACTGGCAGGCTTTACCGAACTCTTCAAAACTTTTGATGATCCTCTTCTGGCGGTGGGGCACTTCTAGGGGCTGGCCCCGCCGGGTTGGAGAAAATTTTGGAAGGAGGCCGCCTCCAGTCGTCAACACTGAGGCGGCTTTTAACTTTGTCCTATGAAGAATGTACAGTTCGCCGCGAAATTTGAATTTCTCGATGACATCCGGGAATTCGTTGGCGATATCGCCCGGGCAGGCGGCTTTAGCGACAAGGATGTTTATAACATCCAGCTTGCCACGGATGAGGCTGCTTCGAATATCATCGAGCATGCCTACAAAAACGATCCCAGCGAGATTCTGAAGCTGTCCGGTGAAATGCAGGGGGACACGATCACAATTACTTTGACCGATTACGGCGAATCCTTCGACCCCTCGGTCGTTCCGATGCCTGACTTGAAAGCCGATCTCTCCAGCCGCAAGATTGGAGGACTCGGCATCTTCCTGATGCGCAAGCTGATGGATGAAGTTCATTACGAGTCGAAACCCGATAAAAGCAACGTTCTGACAATGGTCAAACGCAAGAGATAGTATGCCCGCCCCTGCGCGTTCTCCTCTTTCGTCGGATTGGCGCGAGATTGCCAGTTTGGGGGAACAGATCGTCAGCGCCACTTCCCTGGTAGCCCAGCGTGACTATATCGTCGCCATGACCTCGCGCCTGGTCAGCGGCGATGTGGACGTCTGGCTCGACGAAAAAGCCTTTCGGCTGCCGACGATGGCGGAGCAGAAGATCTTCCCGGAGGAGCCGGAACTGCCGGGGATGCAGCGTGCCCTGAAACTGGGGCAGGTCTGCACAAAACAGCAGCGCGGGAAGGATACTTCAGGCAGCACTCCCCGCTCTGCACGGCGTCACCTGCAACGCTCCGCCTGGGCCGCAGTCCCACTGATCGAGCAGGGAATGGTGCTGGGCGCGCTGCAGGTCACCCGCAAGGAAGGTCCCGAATTCAAACAGCGCGAGCTGGACGCGCTCGAACAACTCGCCGGCGCAGTGGCGGTCAGTTTGAGCGCCTCCCACCGTCTGGCGGTGGAGCGCTTCCGACTCAACCAGCTGAATCTCGTCCGGGAAGTCAGCGCTCAGATTGCCAACGTCCTGAACGTGGATGAGCTTGCCAGCCGCGTCACCGAACTCATTCAGCAGACATTCCAATACTATTACGTGGCCATGTTTACCCTGCAGGAGGGATCCACCTCTCTGCGCTTCCGTTCGAGTGCTTTGGCGCCCCGCAAAAGCAAGCGCAAGGCTGCCCAGAGTCCCGACGCCGGCGGGACGGTGGCCCTGCAGGTGGAGATCGGCGAGGGGCTGATCGGGCAGTCCGCGGCCCAGGGCGAACGCATCCTGGTCGAGGACGTCAAAGAGGATCCGCGCTTTCGCTTCATCGACAGCCTGCCGGAGACCTGTTCCGAGGTGGTCCTTCCGCTCAGGATGGGGGAGCGCGTGCTCGGCGTGCTGGATATCCAGAGCGACCAGCCGAACGCCTTCCACCCCAACGATCTGCTTATTCTGAGTGCCCTGGCGGACACGATCGCGCGCGCCGTGGAAGGTGCGCGCCTCTACAACGGCCTGCAGCGCCGCGCCGATCAGCTGGCGCTCGTCGCCGAAGTGAGCAAAAGTGTCAGTGCCTCGCTTGAGTTGAACACGCTGATGAATAACGTTGTGGCGTTGATCCGCGAACGGCTTGATTATCAGTATGTTCATCTGTTCACGGTGCATCAGAACCGGCGGCTGATCGAATATCAGGCAGGGAGCGGAGCCCACAGCCGGGATCTGGTGGGGTATACGCTGTCCCTGGATGACCCGGAAGGTATGATCCCCTGGGTGGCGCGTACCGGGCAGACTGCTCTCGCGAACGATGCAGCCCAAGATCCGCGTTATCGCCCTTCGCCGTTCCCGCCTGAGGATACGCGTTCAGAACTTGATATCCCGCTCCTGTATGGCGATGAAGTGGTCGGCGTACTCGATATTCAGTCAGATAAACTCAATGCCTTCACCGAGGATGACCGTACGATCTTCGAGGCGGTGGCCGATAACATCGCCACAGCCATCCATAATGCCGACCTGTATCGCACGGAACAGTGGCGGCGGCAGGTGGCGGACGGCCTCCGGGAAGTGGCCGGGCTTGTGTCGGCCGATGCCAGCGTCGACGATGTGCTGGAAGCCATCCTGGCCGAGCTGGACCGCAACCTGCCCGTGGATGTTTCGGCCATCTGGCTGCTGGAGGATGATGAGCTGTATCTGGCTGCCTGCCATAATTGTGATGAGGGCCTGCTCGAGCAGGCCTTGTACGAATCACCGCAGGCATACGAACGATTGATGGATGTGCTCTATGCCGATAAGCCCGTTATCCGCAAGCCGTCCGATCCGGTCTGGATCACCGGCCTGACGTCCGGTTTTGAACAGGATTACTCGGGCCTGGCCGTGCCGCTGCGCGTCGGTGAACAGCCTTACGGTGTGATCACCCTTTCGCACAGCACTCCCGGGCGTTATGGTCATGAAGCCCAGGCGATGGCGGCAACCTTCGCAAGTTATGCCGCGGTCGCGATCGAGAACGCCCGTCTCTACGATACCGCCCAGGAACAGGCCTACGCCTCGGCAGCCTTGCTGCAGGTGGCCCAGGCGGTGGTGAGCCTGAACGACCTGGATGAGATCCTGGGGACGATCATCCGCATCATGCCCATCCTGGTCGGCGTGCAGCGGGCCGCGTTGTATCAGTGGGATGCTGAAAAGAATGTTTTTCATCCTTCGCAGCAATATGGCTTGACGGAAGAGGAGGAAAAGATCTTCTGGGAGCGTTCCTTCCTGCCCGGCGAGTTTGCCTTTTTGGACTCCTGCCGCAACGAGACCGGGTTATGTGCCTGCCAGCTGGATGAGCAAAAGGGTTTGCAGGCCTGGATCGAATTGGATCCGAACCGGGAGGTCAACCTGGGCAGTCCCGGTGCATTCCTGTTCGCGGTCCCGATCGCGGTGAAGGATGACCTCTACGGCGTGATGCTGATCGAGGAGGCTCCGGGCGGGCTGCGTTTCCGGGCCCGCCGGCTCGAGATCATCACCGGTATCGCCCAGCAGGCTGCGCTCGCCATCCAGAACGATCTCCTGCAAAAAGAGATGGTCGTGCGCGAGCGTCTCGAAACGGAAGTCCAGCTGGCCCGCCAGATCCAGCAGACGTTCCTCCCCGAATCCCTGCCGCAATTCAAGGATTGGGAGCTTGCGGCGCGCTGGAAGACGGCCCGCCAGGTGGGCGGCGACTTCTACGATGTGTTTGACCTCCCCAACGGACGCCTCGGCCTCTTCATCGCGGACGTCGCTGACAAGGGCGTGCCGGCGGCCCTCTTCATGGCCCTCACGCGGACCCTCGTCCGGGCGGCCGTGATCGAGGACACCTCTCCGGCCGAGGCGATGCGGCGCGTCAATGACCTGCTGCTGCCCGATACGCGCCAGGGAATGTTCGTCACGGCCGTCTATGCCGTGCTCGACTTAGCGGCCAACGAGCTGACCTATGTCAACGCCGGGCACAACCCGCCGTTGTGGGTCAAACAGGATGGCAGCATCGAGAAGCTCACGCGTACGGCCATTGCCCTGGGTGTGGTGACCGGTGAACCCGTCGAGCAGCGCACCATAAAAATCGAAAGCTGCGACAACCTGTTCCTCTACACCGACGGCCTGACCGAATCGTTCAATGCTGAGGGTGAATTCTACGGGGAAGGACGCCTCGTGGAAGCGATCCGCTCCACCGACTGCTCCTCCGCCTCCGACCTGCTGGACGCGGTCGAGAAGTCTCTGCTGAACTTTGTGCAGGATATGCCCCCGGCTGATGATCTGACGATGCTGGTGCTGAGGAGGGTTTGATGTTTTATGGTTCTGAATCGGCATCAGAACTCATGCCCGATCGGGATGAATGATGAGTGGGGGATTTTTTGAACTTTTGAGCCTAATTCTTTTGATTGTGGCTTCCATAGGCACAGGGTATGGTTTTAGTCTTAAGAAATGGCAAAGCTGGATCTACATCCTTTCTGGGTTTCTGTTCGGTATTTTACAACTTGGGGGCATTGGCTCTGGAATTCTAGTCGCATTGCTAGTGATATGGGGAGGATCAATAGCTCATAAGCAGCGGCTTGGATGATTCGTTCGGTTTGATGTATGCTAATGGCGCCAAAGCATTTTACAAAGATTTTACAACCCCATCATACTCACATAACCCCCGGGACCTACAATCATCGTAACCTACAAAGGAGGCTTACGATGAAACTGTTATTCAGGAAAACCATTTTGTTCGCGCTCATCGCCGCGCTGGGAATGGCGAGCCTGCCGCTCGTCAGTGTCTCTGCGGCCGGGGCGTATGATCCGCCCGCTCCGGGGGAGAGGCAGATCTCGAACGAGCGGCTCGAGCGGATCTGGGCCCGCCAGCTCCGCCGCTACGAGCGCATCGGAAACGGCTTCGAACGGGACGACGCGTTCATCGAGCGGGTCCAGGAGCTGATCGACCGGGCCGCAGAGAACGGGAAGGATGTCTCGGCCGTGCAAGCCGCGCTGGATGCCTTCGAGGCTGCCCTTCAGGACGCGCATCCGATCTACGAGAGCGCCAACGGACTCGTCAACTCGCATCAGGGCTTCGACGCGAACGGCAAAGTGACCGACCCGGCCAAAGCCCAGGAAACCGTCGATGCCATGCATGCAAAGCTCCAGGAGATCAAAGAGGCGATGAACGGGACAGGCAAGGCATTGCACGAAGCGGTCAAAGCCTTCCGCGAAGCCAACCCGCGTCCTCAGCCAGCCCCTACAGCCGAGTAACTCACAAAACGCTGATTGCCGGAGACACAGAGAGTCTTGTTCTCTGTGTCTCAGTGTCTCCGTGGTTAGCTCTTTCATAAGCAGTCTCCCCTCAATCCTGCAATCGGAAGTAAAATCACCTCACCGTTCATCCTTAAAACATGTGAGGACACAATGTACACGACTGAAGGCAAGAAAATTGTCTCCACCGAAAAAGCTCCCAAAGCCATCGGACCGTACTCCCAGGCGATCCTTGCTGAAAATCTGATGTTCACCTCGGGGCAATTGGGGCTCGATCCGGCTACGATGGAGCTCGTCGAAGGCGGTATCGAAGCGCAGACCCGCCAGGTACTGACCAATCTCAGGCATGTACTGGAAACAGCCGATTCAGGTCTGAATTTTGTCATCAAGACCACCGTCTTTCTGCAGGATATGAGGGAATTCGCAAAGATGAATGCGGTCTATGCCGAATTCTTCCCGGAGAACCCGCCGGCCCGCAGTACGGTCCAGGTGGCGGCCCTGCCCAAGGGAGCGCTCGTCGAGATCGAATGCATCGCGCTCCTCAACCCCTCCCGCGGCGACTAACAGCTAACAGCTAACAGCTAATCGCTAACAGCTAACCCCAAACAAAGTGCCCAACGACCTCATCCTCCTCGTCGACGACCAGCCTTCCATCGTGCAGCTGGCGCGTATGTATCTTGAGCGCGAGGGTTTCCGCGTCGAGTCGGCGAATGATGGGGAGTCCGCCCTGCAGAAGGTGGCGAGTCAGCACCCGGCGCTGGTCGTGCTGGATGTCATGCTTCCAAAACTGGACGGCTTCGAGGTCTGCCGCCGCTTGCGAGCCTCCGGGAACCCGACGGCCATCCTGATGCTGACCGCCCGGGATGAGGACATCGACAAGATCCTCGGGCTCGAGCTGGGCGCGGACGATTACCTGACCAAGCCGTTCAACCCGCGTGAGCTGGTGGCGCGTGTCAAGGCGATTTTGCGGCGTGGAGAAAGACATGTGGAGGAAGCGGCTCCCATCCAGCTTGGTGATCTGACCGTGGACCCGGCCCGGCGTGAGGTCCGGCTCTCGGCCCGGACCCTCAGCCTGCGGGCCCAGGAATTCGACCTGCTCCTGACCCTGGCCGAGC
>JBAVVF010000620.1:0-2639 GCA_049697155.1 Anaerolineales bacterium | reverse complement strand
GTGGGATAATTGAGATATAACAGGAGTATTGGATGAATCAGCACGTACATATTGTCACGCTGGGAGTGAGTGATCTCAAACGCTCCCACGCGTTCTACTCCCAAACCCTGGGCTGGAAACCAGCCGGCGCAAGCAACGATGGCATCAAGTTCTTTCAGGCAGGTGGGGTTGTGCTGGCACTCTTTCCGCGCGAAGAACTGGCAAAGGATGCACTGATCCCATCCGAAGGACAGGGCTTTGCCGGTTTTACTCTGGCATACAACGCCCGCAGCGAAACCGAAGTGGATGAGATCATTCGCGACCTGAAGGCAAAGGGGTGAAAATCCTCAAAGAACCTCAGAAGGTGTTTTGGGGTGGGTATAGCTCCTACTTTGCCGATCCTGATGGCAATTGTTGGGAGGTTGCTTACAATCCATTTTTCCCGTTTGATGACAAGGGTAATGTGAACCTCGAATAAGTCACAAAAATCGAGTGACAATTTGCAAGCAAATCGATGCGGAATATGAATTATCACATTTTGCGGACATCGCTATAATCTCCTTGCCATAAAACATATCGGAGTTCAAAATCTCCAGATTTTGGAATGTTTCCAACTTCAGGAGACGTATCAATAGAAGGAGAATACTTTTCATGTGCGGTATCTTCGGATACGTAACCAACAAGGAAGAAAAGCTTGGTCCCATTCTGATCGAAGCGGCGCAGCGGCTCACCTACCGCGGCTACGACTCGGTCGGCGCGGCGACGCTGAACAACGGCACGATCGATCTGCGCAAGGACGTCGGCAAGGTGGAAACGGTGGCAGAGAAGTATCGCTTCGCCGAGATGACCGGGTCGCGCGGCATTACGCAGTTACGCTGGGCAACGTTCGGAGAGCCATCCCAGGTCAATTCGCAGCCGCACTTAGACTCGGATGGCGACATGGTCGGCGCGCACAACGGCAACGTGGTGAATAACGTCGAGCTGCGCGAGCAGTTCATCGCCGAGGGCATGACCGTCCGCTCGCAGAACGACGGCGAGACCTGCGTGCACGCGGTCGAAAGATACATCAATCGCGGCTACCAGTTCATCGACGCGATCCGCCTGGCCTACGGCGACCTGCAGGGCGACTATGCCTTCGTCATCGGGCGCGCGGACGACGACAAACTTTATGCCTTCAAAAAAGGTTCGGGCATGGTGGTGGGCATCGGCGAAGGCTTTACCTGCGTCTCGTCTGACCTGCCTTCGATCCTGCCCCTGACGCGCACGATCATCCGCCCGCAGGATGGCGAGATCGTCACGCTCTGGGCAGACCGGGTGGAGGTCCGTTCGGTGAAGGATGGCCGGCGGATCGACCGCCAGCCCGAAGAGGTCACCGAGTCGATGGACGCGGTGCAGAAGGGCGGATACCCGCATTTCATGTTGAAGGAGATCCACGAACAGCCCCAGGTGGCGCGTGAGCTTCTGCACTTGCTGGACGGCAGTCCCGAGGTCGAACAGCTCGTGGACAAGATGAAGAAGGCCCGCCATCTATATTTCATCGCCTGCGGCACAAGCTATCACGCCGCCCTGGCAGGCTCGGTCTACTTCGCGCAGCTGGCCGGCAAACCGGCCATCCCTGTGCTGGCACCCCAGTTCATCCCGCAGTACGCGCCCGCGGTGGGACATGAAGACGTGGGACTCTTCGTCAGCCAGTCCGGCGAGACCAAGGATGTGCTCAACGCCCTGGAAGCCGCCGAGAAGCGCGGCATGGCTTGCTACGGACTCGCCAACGTCATCGGCTCCACGCTGACCAAAGCAACCTCGTTCTGCCTGCCCCTGTGCTGCGGCTACGAGATCAGCGTGCCCGCCACGAAGACGTTTACCAACCAGGTCATCGCGTTTTTGTACCTTGCCTACCGCATGGCGGGACGGGATACGCGTGAGTTGGAACGGATCCCGGAGCTGATGGAACAAACCATGAATGTAATTGGCGGGCAGGTTGAATCGATCGCCAAAGAGATCAACGAATGGCAGGACCTGTACTGTCTTGGCTATGGCGCAACCTATCCCATTGCTCTCGAAGGCGCGTTGAAGCTGAAGGAGATCACCTATGCCCACTGCGAAGGCATGCTCTCGACCGAGTTCAAGCATGGACCCCTTTCGGCGGTGAGCAAAGACTTTCCGATCATCTTCGTCGCGGGTCCCAAAGATGTGCCTTTGATCATCAGCGGACTCAACGAGGTCAAGGTGCGCGGCGCCCGGACGATCGTCATCGCGGAGGAGGATTCGCGCCTGCGCGCCAACGCCCAGGATGTGATCGCCTTACCGAAATCGGACGCGCAGGTCAGCGCCCTGCTGGGAGTCCTGCCGCTGCAGATGCTCTCCTATCACATGAGCGTGATGCGCGGCTTCGACCCGGATTTCCCGAGGAATTTGTCCAAGACCTTGACGGTGGATTAATAGTAGGTCACGCTTTTAGCGTGACAGTTTTGGTAATCGTCACGTCACAGACGTGACCTACATTAGATTGATTCCGTAGGTCACGCTTCCAGCGTGACGATTGCCTCGAAGCGTCACGTCATAGATGTGGCTACTCACCCCAATCAGTATTCTTCGGTTCTTCCCATTTGAATGGTGGAGGATATAGTCCGCGTTTCTCCCATTCAAGGTAACTGCTATCC
>JBAVVF010000619.1:0-6103 GCA_049697155.1 Anaerolineales bacterium | reverse complement strand
ACTACGTGGTCTTCTTGAGCGTTCGCCTTCGATGGGCCTCGGCCAGATCGTCCTCGATAGCGGGCCAATCTGAACAGGTCGAACACAGTTCATCGAAAACTTGGGGATCGCGGTCCATCCGGGCGATCGCTTGGGCGCGCCACTGATCGTTGAAACTGATGCTCATCAGAGCGCCGATAGGAACAGCGCAGCTCCACGCGCCTTATGCCAAGTGGACAACGGTGCGTTGGCATCAATCAATCTTGCTTGAGCACAATCGCCATTCGTGATGCACCAAAAGAAGTTATCCGCATACTATACTTACAGTCACATCCAATCATGGGGGGAAAGACAGCATGGACCAACCAATACAATTGGAAGAACTATTTGGCGACATGGCGCCGAACGGCACAGCTAGAGTAATTGCTTCTATTGGTGATGTTGTGCTCAAGGCTGTTCAAATACAAAATAAGATCAATAATTGGCATAGCCACGATTTCGACGAGTCGTTTCTAGTGCTTGATGGTGTGTTTGCGGTAGAATTCGAAGGGGGTAGAGAAGTAATACTTAGACAAGGAGATTTTTATACTGTCTAAGCGGGAATTAAGCACCGCGGCATTGCGAATGAGAAGGCACGTTTGATTAGATTTGAAAGAGTCCACGGACTCTGAAGCGGCGCGGGCCACACGTGCGTGAAATTCCGATCGCGCCTGGCTTGATGGCGGCACCCGACCGGCAGTTCAACTTGAGAGAGCTTCAGAGCAATCCCGAGACCGCGAGCCAGCGGCCCGTGGGCCATGTCGCGTGTCACCGCTTGGCGCGTAGTGAAAGGCGCGATGCTTGAAGCAGGCGTGGTAGGACGGCCCGCCTGTCCGCGCGGTCTTCGTCACGGGGTTGGTGTCGGCGCATTGCAAGCGGGCGTGCCTCTCAATTTTGTCCAGCTTTGGTTGGGCCACGCGCACATCAGCACGACAGCGATCTACGCCGACGCGAGCAGGCCCGAGGAGATCGCGTCCGCCGAAAAGTTCTGGCAGGAAAGTGACCTGGGTGTTCTCTCCGCGCTTGCGGCGAATGATGCCTCGTGACGCGTGGTGAAAGGCGCGATGCTTGAAGCGGGTGTGCTCGGACGGCCCGCATGTCCGCGCGGATTGTCGTGCAGAAACCTCTTTGTGCGAACATGACAAACCTCCGTTCGCATTAAACGAAACTATATTGATCAAAATTGTCATCCTCGATGTACTAAAATGACAATATGGGAAATCGCATTGCTCGCGGTAAATTGCACTTGCAATTCCCTCAATCTCCATTGTTATATTCATGATACCGAAACGATAATTGTATCACCAGAAAACATGTTATGAGTAGATTTTCGACGAACGCCGTGTTCAATCTGGTCGATCCATCATTCGGAAACATTTTTTACATTGAAAACTATGGCCCAATCACATTTTAAAACATTAATTGATATCGAAAAGCCCTTCGCAATTTTTGAAAAAGAAGGGATGGTAACTTGCTACCAGGGAGATCTACGTACTCTTAAGACATTAGACGATATTCATAAGATGTCGTTAGAAAGCAAAAAAGATGTCGTTTTCCTACTGCCCTATAGGACGATACGAGAGAGAGGATTTAAGGCGATAGGAGATGAGCCGATATTAGCGATAGCGGTAGCCACTTCCTTAACTCTCGAAAAATCCACATTTGTCCAACAAATTCAAGATACGATTATTGAAGTTAAGGGTGAGATCGTTCCGTCAGTATCTGATGAGGATTATGCGAAGCTGGTTTCCGCATTCCAAAGCAACGAAATTGCCGGAGGCAATACCTCTCAAACCATTTTGTCGCGACAATTCAGGGGCTCGTTAAAAACCGTTGATCCGGATGTTGTGCTGAGTATTTACAAGAAGCTTCTCGGCGCTCTGGGTCCCTACATGACAATATTGTTTGCCAACATCGATCCAAACAATCCAAAAAACAATCAGTTCATTGTGAGCGCCACACCAGAAAGACATTTGGAAATTTCTGGAAATGAAGCAATTATGATACCCATTGCGGGTACCTTGAGAAAGGAGGACAGGGAAACTTTTCCTGAGCGACTTCGCGCGTTTGTGAAGGACGAAAAAGAGATAAACGAACTTTTTCAGATCGTAGATGAAGAAATGAAGATGATGGCTGTCATTTGCCCGGATGGCGGCGAGATAAGAGGTCCGTTTTTAAGAGAGATCGGAGCTGTCGTCCACACTGAGTATGAACTAGTGGGCAGAAGACCGACCAATACTATTGACGCATTACGAAATACACTTCACGCGCCAACCGTTACCGGGTCGCCCATTGAGAGCGCTGCGCGAATAATCAGTACATACGAAAACGAATCCCGCCGTTACTATGGAGGAGAAGCAGGCATTTATAAAGCACCCAGAACGCCAGATCATTATGGCGACCTTGATACGGCAATTCTAATTAGGGGCATTGAAATTTTTGGCGATGGGAACTTCTCTGTTCGAGCGGGCGGGGGATTAGTTAAGGATTCCGTTCCAGAATCAGAGGCAAAAGAAACCCATGCTAAGGCCATGGGAGTGTTGAGCGCAATTAAAGGCTCCAACGCAATCGCCACGCAATATTTGACAATGGACCTTGAAAAAAGTGTGGCGGACGAACTGATGTCCCGAAATCAAAGATTGTCCTCTTTCTGGATGCAAAGACAGACTCCCTATGCTGCTTCGGTACGCAACCTACATGATAAAAATGTTATCATTGTAAATAACGAAGACAATTTCGTTTACATGATCAAACATATGCTCGCGCTGTTCGGAGCCAATGCAAGGGTTGTGGACACTTTCGCGTTTAACGCTACTGACGACAAAAGTGACGTTGTTATTCTCGGTCCTGGTCCGGGCGATCCCACCGACATGTCTCATCCAAGAATGAAGCGGTTGCAAGATATCATTGGGATTTTGAAACAACAAAGCAAACCCATACTTGGTATTTGTTTGGGGCATCAGGCATTATCGGTATTCGAAAACATTGCTGTCGAAAAGCAAGATGTTCCAACCCAGGGTGAGGCCCGGTGTGTCGATGTATTTAATATCAGCCGATTGCTAGGGTTTTATAACTCATTTTCGCCCGTTTACGATGGGAACGCTGCGCAACGGTCCGATATAAGCTTCGACCTGGACAGCACTAGACGGATAATTGCCGCGCGAGGAGAGAATTTCATAGGGTTCCAGTTCCATCCTGAGTCTGTGATGTCCAAAGATGGAGGTGAGCTACTTTATGAGGCGCTGGTTGATTTAACAACGCCTTCAGCATCATCTCATGCAAAGAGAAAGAGCCGTACTCTTTCGCCATGATAATATGAAACTGGAGAGTTTGTCCGTTTTATTGCGATAATGACCCCCTTAATTAAATGGAGATTTGACAATGCCATCGTACCGAGCCACAGACCCAAAAGACATCATTCAGTTTCCTGAAGGAGTCAGAAAACGATTCACCCAGGACACCAATTCATTCAACGAAAAACACCCTCTCGATCCTTATGTTTCCATAGACGATGTTTGCCATGAATCGGCGAAGATCATGCTCAAGAATATCGAGATGGAATACATCGAGGCTAAGAAGGGGTTCGCTGGCAGAACGGCTTCCGAAAGATTGCTGGAGGTCTTTTCGGAATCCGCCAGCAAGGAAGGAAATATAAAAGAGCCTATTCTGATATTTGATAATGTACCCATCGATGAGGAGGTTCCTCCGGCTCAATCGCTAGGGTTGGACGTAAACCCCGCAAGCGATGCCATTAAAGAAAAAGGCTATGTGAGCGAATGGTCTTTAGCAGCAATAAGCACCTTAATGGGAGTGAAGCTCGCTTGCTCTCCAAGTGTTCAAATAAACAGACCAATTCATCAAGTCATCCCTCATCCGGACAAGCGAGATGAGCAATCTAGTCAGGGAGATCAGACCTTTTCCTTGCATATGGATGGAGTTTTTTATGACGACCTGTCCAAGGCGCCAGACGATGTTGTGCTGTTAACTCTTCGCACCGGAAGCAAGAGAACCTACAATACGTACCTAAGCATAAGTGACGTCGTTGAGCTTTTAACAGATGAGGAACGCGGTTATATCGAAAAGCCTCTATTTGAGTTTTCTCCAGACGCGATCGTCGCGCATAAATTTCCCAACGTGATCAAAGCGATTAAAGACAGCCACAGGGGGGTCAGCAGGTTTAGGTTGAATCTTAGCGCCATGAAAGTTGCTGACTTTCAATCTGGGCGCTTTTCATCTGACCACGAATACAAAATTTGTAAGGCTCTTGTAGAGAAAATAAAGCGCATTCCAGTTTCTAATCCGGAGCTTATTGGCATCATCGAAAATGTTCCTGGTCGCTTAGTGTGGCTGAATAACGTTGATGGCGTCCTGCACGGAAGAGAGGCAGATTCACAGCCGACCAAGCCAGACGGCCACATTCGATGGTTGCAAAGAGTTAGAACTCACCGGCCAGCTTTTAAAAGATAAGAATACTTGATCTTTGACTATTAGTGATTCTTGCCATGACAAAAACTCTTGACGAAACAGGTATGATTGGCCGTGGGGCAGACCAAGACTTTATCAACTTGGCTTGTGACGGTCTTAGTAAGCCACCGGGTGACAAGGAGTTGGATACCTTTATTCACTATGGCGCTCCGCGTCGGATATTAACCGACAAGGAGCGCGTTTACTTTCAAAGCTGGGCGGCCACTCAGTACGAAATCACCCAAGTAAAGGGCGCAGGGGAAACCCTATTACAGCCCTCCGGAGCAGAACTCTTCCAGCGGATCATTAATGGCCCAGGATATTATATAAATCGGGCGGAAAAAGGTATCCTTGATGCCCATAAAGAAGAGATTGTTGGAGAACTCTGTACGGCAGATTGTATACTGGAGCTCGGACCTGGAGATGCAGAAAAAACGAGCATGATCCTAGAAGCATGTGGCGAGCACAACATTCCATACGTGGGGATCGAAAAATCGCCTTCGTTTGCAATACACGCCGAAATGCTTCTGAAGAGGCGCTTTCCGAAGATTGGTGTTCACATCAAGCAAGGTGATTTCACAGATATGGAGCTGTTGAAATCAGTTGGCGAAATTGATGCGATTAGGAATGCGAAAAAGATATGTGTGATGGCGTTGGGAACGACTTTGGCCAATTTTAGCGAGGATGATGCGGTTGACCTTATCAAGGGAGTATCCCGGTTCCTAAATACGAAAGATATAACCTTGATGTTGGGTCTGGACAGTAATCAGGAGGCGGGAGTTCTGCAGGCCGCTTACGGAGATTTGGACCGAACCGGCGTTTTTTGTCTCAATTCTCTGGGTACGCTTAACTATGAGCTTGGAAGCAACGCGGATTTGGGAGGGTTTGATTACCGGGCGATCTGGTGTAAGGAGGAATCGTCGGTCGAGATGACTCTGGTGAGCAAGGAGGATCAAAGTTTCGATCTGTGCAAGCGTAGAATAGTATTTCTAAAAGATGAGCCAATTCGTATGGACAGATCAAGAAAGTGGTCTCGTGAACAGGTTGGAGCTCTCACTCAACGAGCAGGATTCAACATCCCCGGTAACACATATGCAAGGAATGGGGTTAATGTGATGCTTTTTGGCAAGAAATGTGAACCAGCATAAATGGAAAGTGTTGGGTTTGGTTGGAGCGACTCTGTTGTTGTTTTCGTTTTCATGGCTACACTTCTCGCCCATATGACCTTCGCCAAGGATCACTGGCAGCATTCGTGGCGATCTGTATCCCCACCCGCATATCCGATGAAGAGAGAGCCGGCAATGCGCCGCCCGCCCGGCGCACGGCGCGAAGCACCCGGGCGCCCGACCCAGGAAATGTCGTGCCAAACGTGGCGACGAGCGTAGCGAGAAGTATCGAGGCGAGAGAAGGCATGAATGATCGTCGTGTGGAGGGTCGGTGCTACGGATCAGCACTGGGGCCTTTCCCTGGCCGCACCCGTCTGCGCGGCGGATCGGGTTCGGGTGTGCCAGCAAACAGATCGCCCTGCGCACCAGCAGGAGGTGGCGGTGCCGATGGTGATGGGTCGTGGCTTTCCTCGCGCCAGCGTTGAAGGGCGGAAAGGTGCCGGGCATAGAAGGGC
>JBAVVF010000618.1:0-3107 GCA_049697155.1 Anaerolineales bacterium | reverse complement strand
CCATTGATCCCTGACCAGTCACTCTAACTGCTATAATTGAGGAACAGTTCGAAGCTGTTCCTCAATTTTTTAGGAAGGTAATATGAAAATTCGTTCTCAGTTAATCACGGGCCTGGCTTTAGCCCTGGCAATTCTCCTGGCGGCCTGTGGAAATGTGGCAGACAACAATCCAGATGCAACAGTAGCACCGGTCGGTACGAATACGCCGGATCCGTGCGCCTCCGAAAATATGGAAGCCGAGGTCTTTAAGGTCCACAAGTACATGCGCGAATTCGATGATGCCGCCTCTCTGGAAGCCGCCAGCCGCCCAAGTACGGAGCTCGGTGATGCCATTGCCGAGCTGCAGCGCATTCGGCGGGAGGCGGAAGACCAGATCACTCCGCCCTGCCTCGTAAGCCTCAAAACCTACCAGATCGCCCACATGAACTCCGTGATCAACACGCTCATTGCGTTCAAGAGTGGTTCAGAGCAGCAGATTGTTAAGCAGGGAGTTGATCTGGCACGGCAGCAGCACGACCAATACACAGTCGAACTGGCGCGTCTGCTGGGAGTTACCATAGAGCCTGCCACGGTCGTCCCACTCCCTATTGGGACCACAGCACCCTAACGAACTTTCCCCAAACACATACCAAAAACAGCGAAAATCGCAAAGCCGGGCCTGGATTGCCCGGCTTTTCCTTTCCTATCCTACCCGGACGGCAGCTGTAACTTTTTCCGTGTTGACTTTGGGAGGCTAAATCCGTATAATTTAGGTAATTAACATCTTTATAGGTTTTTTCTGCTCGTGTTTGTAAGGAGGATCTATGGCAAGTAAAACACGCACATCTCTTCTATCATTGGCAATCATCACACTTTTGGTTTTTAGTCCGGTGGGTTCAACAATTGCATACGCGGATGGAGTCCCAACCCCGGAAACACCCCCCACCGAGATCAGCGCTGGTTCGGAGGAAGCGGGCGCGGAAGCAACCAGTACGCCCGAACCGACGGCGGCTGAGGAGTCGACCAGCGTCCCAACGGAAGCGACGAGCGTGCCCGAAGCAGATGCCGCAGACACAAGCAGTCAGGAAAGCATCACCGAGGAACCCGTTCCTGCTCCCGATTCGAACCTCCTGAACGAAGTCCCCGAGAATACGACGGTCACAGTTCTGGATGCCGAGGGCCAGTCTGAACCGCTGGCGACGCAGGATGCCGCGGCGGCGATTGCCGCGACCAGCGATCCGATCTGGTGCCCGGCCGGAGAGGATCCGATCCCCGGAGCCAACGGCTGTACCCAATCGTTCACCAGCTTCGACGCCCTGCTCACCTTCCTTTCGGGGAATGCCTCCTACCAGGGGCCCGGAACCATCTATGTTCAGCAGGGTACCTATAACGGCGGCGAGTCAAGCATCGACTTCAATTCGGCGGCCTATGACTTGAGCAACATCAGCAACGCTGATCTGACCATCACCGGCGGGTGGAACACGACCACCAACACTCTGGATCCCACAGGCACAAGCGACTTCACGGTTCCCATCCTGATCGGCACGGACGCGAACCCGTGGGGCGGATCGCTTACCATCAACAATCTGACGATCAACAAAACCAGCGGAACGGGTCTGACACTCTATGCCCAGGATGACATCACCGTCTCGAATGTCACTGTCACGAATTCCGTGAATGGGGCCGGGGCCGAGCTCCATGCCGGCGATCGCGTGAACGTCGGCAACTCCAGGTTCGACCGCAATAAGACGGCCGGCGCCATCATCCGCTCCGGGGGCAGTGTGTCGATTGCCGACACCAGCTTCAGCAACCCGGCCGACGGACGCCGGCAGGTCACCGGTCTCGACGTCCAAAGCGGCGGCTCCGTGTCGCTGTTCAATGTCCTGGCTAATGAGAACCGCGAAGTCGGTGCGAATATCGACGCGACCGGTTCGGTGGCCATTGTCAGCAGTTTCTTCTCCGGCACGAAGGCCATGAAAGGCTCGGGGGCGAACACGGTATTCCTGGGCTATGGCCTGCAGGTTGTTTCGCAGGAGGATATCGATCTGACCGGCGTGACCGCCAACGATAACTTCCTGTGGGGTGCCTGGCTCAAGACCCCCGGCAATGTCAATATTACCGACAGTATCTTCAACGCCAACACGACAGAATCGCCCGGCTTTATCGATGACACCGGGCTGCTGATCGAAAGCGGCGGGAATGTCCTGCTGACCAACGTGCAGGCCGATGACAATCGCCTGATCGGTGCCACCATCAACGCTGCCGGCGATGTCTCGATCAACGAGAGCTCCTTCTCCAACAACAATGGCGTTACATTGTCGAGTGGCGGCACCCCAACCTTCCATGGATACGTACTGCAGGTGGTAACCCTCGGCAGTATTTTCCTCAGTGTCGTGGATGCATCAAACAACACGCTTTTCGGCGCTCATCTGGAGGCCGGCGAGGACGTGAATGTTTCCAGCAGTACCTTTAACAACCAGACTTCAGGCTCTGCCACCGATCTCACCGGAAGAGGGCTGGAGATCATCAGCGGTGCGAATGTCTTCATCACTGACACGGTCATTGATAATAATCAAACCTTTGGCGGCAACGTCCAGGCGGCAGGTGATGTCTTCCTGAACACGGTTACAGCCACCAACAATGCTGAGGATGGCATCGACGTGGAGGCCAGCTGTACAACGGTCTTCCTAATCGACGGTAACTATTCCAATAACGGCGGCTATGGATTGAGCATCACCGGCGGTGCGCTTGATCAGAGCGGAGCGCCCGTCTTTGCCAACAACGGCGCGGGTGACATCTTCCAGGATCCCGGGACATGCGTTTTTCCGGATCCGGCGACCGGCGGCACAGGGACTGGCGGCACAAATAATGGCTCAGTCCAAATCCCGGTTTCGCCCGCGAACGTTTCGTATCAAGTCGTGGAGTTCACCTTTAATGGCGGAAGAACGCCATCCATCCCTCTCACCGGTGTGGGTGCCGGAAGCCCCAGCTTCCACAGTTTCATGACCAGCATCCGGGCCGCCGAGGCCGGCAGGTATCTCAGCCTGTTCACAGGCCGATACACTTACATATATTCCAGCTCGGGATTGCAGATTGTTTCATTTTCACCTGCATCCCCAGGCCTCACA
>JBAVVF010000617.1:0-3742 GCA_049697155.1 Anaerolineales bacterium | reverse complement strand
GGATCGAGGCGTGAGGAAGCTTCATCCAAAATGACCAGGCCGGGGTTCCGCATGAAGACGCGCGTGAAGGCCAGCAGCTGCGCTTCGCCCGCCGATAACGAACGGCTTCCAGTCTCCAGTTGTGTATCCAGGCCGTTGGGCAGACTCCGGTACCAGTCACCCAGTTCCAGCTCATCCAGGGTAGCCAGGATGTTTTCGTCGGGGATTGAACGGTCGAAGAAGGTCAGGTTATCGCGAATGCTGGCACGGAAAAGCTGTACATCCTGTGTCACGATCGCGATGCTACGGCGCAGCGTCTGGAGGTGGAGGGTACGCAAATCGGCTCCATTGATCTCGATGCCGCCAGACCCGGGATCATAGAGCCGGAAGATCAGGCGGGCCAGGGTTGTCTTCCCGCTGCCGGTCCGGCCAAGCAGTCCGAGCACGGAGCCTGGCTCCAGCTCGAAGGAAAGCCCATTCAAGACCCGGTCGCTGTCATTGTAGGAAAAGTCCACATCCTTGAATGCCAGCCCAAGCGGCCCTGCAGGCATGTCAACACTCGCGCCATCGATTACCTCTGCTTTGAAATTGCGGAACTCGGTCAGGCGTTCGACACACGCGCCAATCGTCTGAAAGCTTTCGATCTCATGCGTCATCGCCCAGAACGGTTCCTCCAGCAGGTTCAGGTAGTGAACGAACAGATAGACCGTCCCGATCGTGACCAGTCCGGCCGTGAAGAGCCAGTATCCGCCTGCAATCGTAAGCAGTGTGCCAATCGTGAAAGCCAGTCCCATTGCGTTTTCGATGATCCAGCGCCCGAACTGTGCCTTGCGATTATGGGTGAGAATGAGGCCCTGGTGGCGGAACAATTCACGAATGGAATAGTCGACTGCGCCGCTCGAGCGGATGTCTTCCGTGCCTGCCAGCTGCTCTTCCAAAAAGCCGTACAGCTCCGCTTCCGCCTGCCGGCGCGCCTTTTGATGCGGCACGGCGATATCCTTCAACCGCCCAAGAACAAAAATCGTGGCGGCCGAGAAGACCGTGAATGCCAGCCCGGCCCGACAGTCTTCCCGAAACAGCGCCGCCAGAACGCCGATCAGCAGCAATCCATTGCTCACCAGGTTGAGCGCAAACTGTGAGAAGAAGATCGCCAGCTCGGTCACGTCACCGTCGATGCGCTCGATCAGCTCACCGGGCGTGTGATCGTTGTGGAAACGCATATCCAGGTCCAGAGCGTGCTCGGCCAGCTCGGCGCGCAGGGCATTGGTGGCGGTCCAGGCCACATTTTCACCGAGATACGTCACACTGACCGCAATCACCTGCTGCAGCAAAGCCACACCGATGAAGGCCAGCGCCGTCCACGTCAGCGTCCGCAGTGCTTCACCGGCCAGGGCCGAATCAATGAATATTCGCATGATTTGCGGGGCGGAGATCTGCAAGCCGATGCTCCCAAACAGGAGCGCGGCGAGCAAAGCGAACCGTCCCCTCTGCGGGCGGATATGCTGTGAGAGCAGATTCCAATAAGCTTTGAAAGGAAGGTTCATAAGATTATCTCTGACGGCATGTCGTTGCGAGCCCCGAGCCTTAAACAGCGAGGTGGCGAAGCAATCCCCTGGTTGCCAAAAGATTGCTTCGTCGCGGCGCCAAAGCGCCACTCCTCGCAACGACATCGACGGAAAATAAAAAAACCACGGTGCAGAAGTGCACCGTGGCAAAAAACACAGGAATGACCGTTAGCGGTCAACAGGCGCACTCTGAGAAGGTCTTTGGTTGTGGCTGCGAAGACGGACCAGTCGAACCATGGAATGCGCCTCCTTTCCGGAAAATTTCGTACCGAGGCAGTTTACATCAGGAGAGGGTCAGTGTCAAGGCAGACCCTGGTATAGGTGTCCTGGCTTACTCAGCGAGGGCGGCAAAACGATTCTTCAACGTGTTGTAGATATAGTTTTCCCACAAGATCTGGATATCTTCTTCATGGTAATCATGATTGCAGAAGGTCTGCAGGATCACTCGTCCCTCGAAACAGGTCGCGACCACGCCGTAGTCGCTCTTCCGGTTTTGATACATGCCGGCCAGCAAAGTAGCCTCGCTGCCGGGCAGCAGGCGCAGGTAATCGCCGGCCTGGTAGTCCCAGAAAACGTCGTAATGGATCAGCGGAATGGCGGTATTCGGCTCTGTAAAAACAGGCGCACTCGACTCCAGCCAGTAGATGGACGACGCCACATCATAGCTCTTCTGCAATTGGACGCCGCACTTCGTCGTGAGCGGCTTGATACGGCCCTGGCTGATCCGGTCGAGATACCACATTTCCACGATCAGAGCCGCCTGATCCTGAACCACCCGTTCGGTGATGACGTCGAAGAAATCCCCCGAGACATCCTGGTGCTCCTCCGCGCCGACGATGATCAGGTCCCACCGGGTACCGGAGTTAAGATTCTCCATGAAGTCACCCAGCGCATCGCCAACAAAGGTGTACCTCAATCCCATGCTGTCCAGGGTATCCTTGATCCACAAGCCAATGTAGGATGTGTCTTCGTAGAGCAGAATCTTGGCCGATTTCATCCGCTCTTCAATGTCCTGCGTCGCGGCGGGAAGGGGCGCGGGCTCGGTCGGCGTCGGAATGACTTCCGCCGGCTGTTCGATCACTGCGCTGACTTGCGTAACTGGAGCCGCCTGGGCTGTCGTCATGGCCTGCTCGGTCAGCTTCTGTGACATGGCCGTGGCCTGAAACTCCAATGCAGCTTTGGTCGGGTCGAAGGCGGTCGCGGCGGGTGCAGGGGTACCTGAACCGGGCATATTGCAGGCAAGAGCCAGTATGATCAACAAGGCGATCATAATTTTCCCCCGATGTATGGAGATACCTGGTCGTGACATTCTTGCCTCCTCGCACGGAATGTGCATCGATCATCTCGATGAAAGGATGACTCCGTAAACTCTTCCGGGAGCAAACTCAGGAACAAAACAACAGCTCAGTTGTTCACACGAAGAATGTCACCTGTAAATTCCGCCATAAACAATATAACTGAAGCTGCAGCGAGTTTCGCAGGCAGCTTCAGTATAGATCAGACAGTACCGAAATACAATCACAAAAATGATAGGGGTACGAAGCTATTCCTTTTATCCCGGAGGGCTCTTGATACTATTCGCAACCAGCACAATGGGGTGGAGCGCCTCCACACCGGTCCCCTGCCGAATCTGCATCCGGCAGGCCGCACCGGAAGAAACGACTTCCGCTTTCGATTGGCGCAGGCTTGGGAATAATTTCAACTCCCCAACCTTCATGGAGACATCGTAATGTTCAGCCTCGAAGCCGAATGTGCCGGCCATACCGCAGCAGCCTGTATCCATTAGTTCGACTTCATATCCACAGGAGCGCAGAAGCTGAAGCGTGGCATTGGTTCCGCTCGGCACGCCGTCGGACGCCGGACCTTCGGCGCGCTGGTGACAATGCGGATGGAAGTTCACTTTCCTTGTTGAATTATCTTTTTCAGGCCCAGATAATTCTTCCATTTTGGCTATGCGCAGATCACTAAATTCCTGAGAGCGCAGCAGGAATTCATCCAGAAACCAGACATTCCCAACGCGCTGTCTGTTCTCCTCCTCCCGTCCGGGTAGGAGCTCCGCATAGTCGTTCTTGAACGCGTAGATGTCCGGAGGCTCGATGCCCACAATCGAGGCTGCGCGCGCCGGGTCAGCCTGGTTCAGCAAATCGAGCACGCGCGCCGCATGCCGGCGGGCCTGATCGTTGAACCCCTTCGAGAGG
>JBAVVF010000616.1:0-3937 GCA_049697155.1 Anaerolineales bacterium | reverse complement strand
GGCCTGACCATCGGCGCGACGATGAGCGCCGACAGCTTTCTGAATCTCGCCACGATCCAGATCCTCGGGTTGGGATTGCTGGACTTCGTGCTCGATACGGTGGCCGGGCTGCTCTTCGGCAAGCTGATGGCTGTCTTGAGCGGCTATAAGATCAATCCGCTGATCGGCGCGGCGGGCATCTCCGCCTTCCCAATGGCTGGCCGCATCGCCGCGAAAGTGGCCAACGACGAGGATCAGGATAATTTCATCCTGATGCACGCCATGGGCGCCAACACCGCGGGTCAGCTGGGCAGCGTGATCGCAGGCGGAATCTTGTTGTCAATCGTAAGTAAACTTATCTAAGGTTCCCCAGATTGCTGGCTACAGAGCACACGGAGCTTTCAAAGTCTCCGTGTGCTCTATTTTTATACATTCGTAAAGTAATCCTCTTCAACGCTCTTCCAGGTTTCCTCCGATAATTTCATATACTTCGCCAGCAGCGGATGGACACGCTCGATCTTTTCGTACACCCTTTGGGCCACGCGCCGGATGGAAAAATGGGCGTTGGCCGCCGCGCGCAGCTGGCAGAAGGCGTAGGCTTCCCGCAGATTGAACTGGGCCAGCACCCGGCGGTTGAATCCGTTCGGGACCACATACTGCGCCAGGCTCGGGCTGACCTGATACAGCTTCTCGTACATCTGCGCGGCCGCATCCATCGCCGCCTCATACTGGGCCCCGAAACCGGACTCTGTGAGGAGGCGCGGGGTCGCGTACCCGAGCCGGGTCGTCAGCTTCTGGGGTGTCTGCGTCATCATACGATGGCGCTTGAACTCGGCATAGGCACCCTGGTCCATGACGAGGTCGAACAGATAGGGCGAATACTCCAGTTCGCGCAGCGGAATGTCATACTTGCCGAGACGGCCCAGGACGGAATCAGCAAGTTCCTCCCGAGGGGCTTTGTCCAGTGACTTTACAAGGTCCCAGGCAGCCGTGTAGTCCATTTCCCCAAAGCGATAGAGGGCCGCGCCCAGGACCTTGGTCTCAGCATCCCGGTCACAGTCGATCAGCTTGCACCAGCCGTCACTCACCACGGAGCGCGCAGAGTGCACGGAGCTTTCCTTTTGATTTTCTCCGTGATCTCTGTGGTGAAGATCACGGCTTGTTTCGATCAGGTATGGAACTGCCTCAGCATACTTGACCAGAGTGGGCGTCTCGCCCAGGGCCACTTCCTTGACCCGTTCGCCGATCTGGCGCACTTCTGCCAGCTCGTGCGAGAGCATTTTGCGGATCATGCTTTCGAGCACGCGGGCGTTGGCCGTCATGCCAACGTTGGCCACCGCGGCGGCCGGCAGGAGGAAGCGGCACACATCCACATACTTGGAGCGGATCCGGCGGTCCCAGGCTTCGTCCTTCTCGTTCGCGCGGCGCGGGAAACGCTCCAGGACCAGACTCCGTACCGGGTCGAGCGAGTCGGCGTAGGTCTTGAACAGAAGGCGGATTGTCTCCACGTATTCGCTGCAGAGTGGATGCCCATCCAGCTCGGGCGGAATGATGAAGTCATCCGCTCCCCATTTCTGGTAGCGGGTCGACTTTTCGGTGTAGGAGGCGAGACGATTGCCCTCGATGCTCTCGATGGCCAGGCGCGATACATTCTCGAAGGCAATATGCAGGACCGCATGTTCCGCCACCGAGGCATGCCCGTAACCCACCACCCACTTCTCGTGGAACTGCGCCGATTTCTCGTCGCTCAATTCGGCCGCGATGGCCCGGAACGACTCCGGCGAGCGCGAGGTCTTGGCAAAGGCCACCGCGATCGTTTCAGGCGCGAGGGCACGGGGTGAGAGCAGGTAAATTTCGCGTTCAGGCATGTGGGCCTCCTCTTGAAAAGTCTGGCAGATTATAAAGGAAAAACAAAGGCAAATGATTGTATTTTGATTTCTAATATGCTACACTTCCGGCTGGTCAACCGGCGCACTTCGGAACACAGGAGCATGAGCAGTGGGCATTTACACGACAAAATCCAAATGGCAAAGAGCCCTGCAACCTTTCGTGGATTTCAGCGTGGCACGGCGTATCCATCCCAATGCATTTACGTACGGCGCTTTGGCTTTATCGCTGGTCGCGGCGCTGGCGCTGTGCTTCGCAGGCACAAATAAAAACTGGCTGTGGCTTGTGCCACCCTGCGTCTTGATCCGGCTCCTGCTCAACCTGATGGATGGACAGGTGGCCCGTGCACTCAACCTTGCAGATGATTGGGGGGAGGTCAAAAACGAATTTGGGGACCGGATCGCGGACTCCCTCATCTTCATCGCCATCGGATTAAGTGGCTATGCAGAAACAGGCTGGGCCCTGATTGCCCTGACGCTGATCCTGCTGGTTTCCTATCTTGGCATTCTGGGGAAGGCTCTCGGCAGCCAGCGCGTGTATGGCGGACTGTTCGGCAAGGGGGATCGCATGATCTCGCTGGCGATTTTCACTCTCTATCCCGCCTGGACCGGAAATGTAGCCGGCTATAACTACTATCTGATCTTTGCAAGCCTGGCTGCGTTCCTGACGATCATCCAACGCCTGAGGATCATTTATGGAAATCATCATCGCGCATAATCCGCTGGAAAACCCGCTCTTCTGGCCCGTCCTTCGCATCACAGGCATCCTGTTCCTCTTCGGCTTTGGCCTGGTCCTGTTCTTTGCACGCAAAGACTTAAAAGCCGGGCTGAAAGGCGAACTGGGGAAGCGTTTCATCGGCTGGCTGATCATTGCCCCGTTCTTTCTGATCGGCGCCTTCGTAAAGGGCGTGGTCGCCGCCGTCATTCTCTTTGTTTTCTTCTATTTGGTGCTGGCAGAGTACATCCGGGTTGTCGGAGTACACAAGCCTTACGTCATTCATCTCTATACATTTGTACCGATCACATTTTTCACGGCCCAATATTTTCCCGAACTGTATGCCGTCCTGCCGGCGGCGGCCATTCTCACGCTTACACTTGTCCCCATCCTGACCCACCATATCGATGATCTGTACATTCAGCTTTCCTTCGCCGGGCGCGGGTATCTGTACCTGGTCTGGTCGGTCGGTCACGTGCTGATGATGCAGCATCTGGGAGGGACAGGGCTGATCCTGATCACGGCCATTGGTGTGGCTTTAAGCGATGTGATGCAATACACGATTGGCAAATTGATCGGGAAGCACATTATTGCGCCGGAGGTCAATCCGCGCAAAGCCTGGGAGGGATTGATCGGCGACCTGCTCGGCGCAGGAATAGCCGTTTATCTGCTGCGCTTTGCCCTGCCGGCAGAGTTTACCGTTGTCCACCAGGTCATTCTGGCGATCCTGATCGGTCTGGGCGCGGCCTGGGGCGACCTGATCAGTTCCATGATCAAGCGCGTGGCAGATGTCAAGGATTGGGGGCAATTGATCCCCGGGCATGGAGGCTTGCTGGATCGCGCCAACAGCATGGTTGTGGTGATCCCGCTTGTTTACTATTTTTCTTACGTTGTTCTTGGATATTTGAAGTGACCGGGAAAGTGGAAGACGGTTTTCCATTCTAATGAAAACCAAAATAGATTATGAACACGAAGTAGATGAGTCCCCACAACAGAGCATAAGCACCCAAAACAAGCTTGATGTGTTTTTCGCAAAAAGCTCTAAACCACGTACCCAGCGCGCCAAAGCTCAATACGACAGGTATAAAGCGTTGGAGGCGCGCGGGAATGGTCATCAGCACAAAATAAAGAAGCGGCAGGGATTGCGCGCCCGCCTGCGCCGCATAGATCTTATAAGGAGTCCCCAGGAATGGTCCAAAGAGCACGGCCGTGAGCCCATCTGTGCGCGTTTGATCTGCAACCTCGGCCACCAGCGTGCCATCGATCAGGGGAACGTACGTAAGCAACTGATTCACTCCGGAGGGATTGTTCATCGCCAAGCTGTACATTACGCCCCCCCCAAGCATCGCGCCGACGT
>JBAVVF010000615.1:0-4880 GCA_049697155.1 Anaerolineales bacterium | reverse complement strand
CGGCCGGCTTCGGCATTCGACAGTCCGCCGAAGAACGTCAATATGATCGCTTCCGCCCGATCCGGGGAAATCTGCTGGAGGGCGTGCGAGATGGACTCCAGCTCCAGACGCCGGCTGGCCGCTTTGTCGGTCGGCAGGCCGGGACTGGGGTACTGCAGCGCGGCCTCCAGCGGGACCTCCGGGCGGCTGCCCAGCCTGCGGAAGAACATCAGCCTTTTCTTCGAGGCAATCCCCATCAGCCAGGCTGCAAAGGAGCCTGTCCCCCGAAACGAGCGGATCGCCTCCAGCGCGGCCATAAAGGTTTGGGAGGTCAGATCCTCCGCATCTTTGACGTTGCCCGCGTGGACGACATGATAACGATAGACGCGCGACACATTGCGCCGGTAGAGCTCGGCGAACGCGTCGGCATCCACGATGGCCTGCCGTACCAGATGGGTCTCATCTATGTCTTGCACGTTGTCATCTGCTGTCATAAGTGTAGTCATGGACCTCCTGACGGTTGTGCGCACGTTAATATGTTGCAGGAGGTGAGAAAAAAGTAACAGGGAAATATCTCGCGCTGAGCGGAGACGCTGAAAGCGTCGCAGTCGAAGCGGATATTTGCATGCTATCTGCGCTTGCCTGCCGGCTCGCTTCGCTCAGCGCGGTCGATTATTCCTGATAAACCTTCCAGCCAAGCTCGTTCAACCTGGATGTGTCGAATTGCTCCGCCGGGACATCGATCAAAAGGGTATTTCCCTCGGCCAGCAGCTCGTCGGTCTCGGCATCATAAATCCCCGCCCAGGCCTCCGCCGACCGGGCCCTAGATTTCCCCGCCTTGCCGACGATCTTCAAAGCCCGTCCGGTGGGGACATTTTTGCGATATTTCACTTCCAGTCTGGCGGTGAACATGAAGCGCGGATTCATGGGGTCGCTGCCCATGTGACTCCGACCGGAGATTTCGTCGATGATCGCGCCGACGATCCCGCCGTGTAAAACACCGGGATAGCCCTGGAAATGCTCCGGCGCGATATAGGTTGACTCGACCTGGCCGGGCGCGGTCTCATAAATGTGCAGGTGCAGTCCCACGGGGTTTTCCAGCCCGCAGATGAAGCAATGTTTCGAGTTGGGTTGGCGCTTGCGCGTGCTTTGTTCGGTTTGCATAGATCAGGATGGACCTTTCTGTTTTGCCGCGAACTTTCAAAGTTTCGCGAATTTTCGCGAAACTTGCCCTGAGCCCGTCGAAGGGTTCGCGGCTGGATTTCTAACGATGAGCCTTTACCCCAACCTGCTGGCACATCTCCAGCACGGGACAGGTGGAGCAGTGCGGCAGAGTACCGGTGCAAATGTGCTTTCCGAAGGGCACGAGCAGCCGGTTGATCTCGATCCAGTAGCGTTTGGGCAGTTTCTCGCCCAGCGCGACCATGGTCTTTTCGGGCGTTGTCGTTTTCACATAGCCCCAGCGATTGGTCACGCGATGCACGTGGATATCCACGCTGATGAAAGGCTCTCCGCAGGCGATGCCCAGGACCAGGTTCGCACACTTGGGGCCGACTCCGGCAAATGACATCAAAACCTCTGGATCGCATGGGATGTTCCCGTCGTGTTCAGCGAGCACGCGCCGCGCGATCTCCAGGATCTGGCTGGCCTTGCGTTCGTGAAACGTGCTCTGATTGATCAAGGCGTCGAGTTCCTCGTAGGTCAGCGCGCGGATCTCCGCCGGGGTGCGGGCCCGCTCGAAAAGCCTGCGCGCCACGGGCAGAGTGACCTCGTCATACGTGCGGATGGAAATGATGCATGCCACAAGCTGTTCGAAGGTGGAGGTGAAGCCATTCTCGGCCAGCTCGAACAGCGCAGCCTTCGGCCAGGGTTTGACGGCGGTCCGGATGCTCCGCACAGCCAGGCCGATGTCAAAAGGTTTCTTTTCCATGGGGTGAACCTCCATTCTCGAATGCGGACCAAAATCGGACATCGCCTCGTTTGGGGATGCTGTGGAATGGAGAACGATCGCTCCATTATACCCAGCCCTGTGACTGCGCTGCGGACGGGGAGTGGCTAAGAGAATGATCTGAGTATTTTCTCACCACGGAGAACACACACCGCCTGATTTGCTTGGCAAATCATGGTTCGGTGCCGGGGGAGTCCACGGAGGTTTTTAAAGGATTTTCTCTGTGTCCTTCGCGAAGCATATCCGAAGGGTACGGTGTGCTCCGTGGTGAAAGCGTTGGACAGGCCGGTGTAAGTAGCCACTCTCTCCGGGCGTTATAATTTGGCATATTTCAATTAATAGGTGCCTGATATGAAAACAGTTGTCCTGATCTCTGCCATTGCCGAGTGGAATGCCGTCAAGCCTTTGTTCCCAAAAGCCAAACTTCGGCGCTTCCCGTTTGGGGAATGCTTTGACATCCTGATGCAGGATGAACATCTCTCGTTCTTCCACAGCGGCTGGGGCAAGATCGCCTCGGCCGGATCCATGCAGTATGTGATCGGCAGCTATTCGCCGGATCTGATCGTCAACCTGGGGACGTGCGGCGGGTTTGATGGCGGAGTGCAGCAGGGCGAGATCGTTCTGGTGGATAAGACCTACGTCTACGACATCGTGGAATTAATGGGAGACCTGGATGTTGTTTCCTATTACGCCTCCTCCCTCGACCTGAGCTGGCTGGCCGAACCCTATCCCTTCCCCGTCCGGCGCGGCATGATCGCCTCCGCCGACAGCGACCTGCCGCCCGGAAAGATCCCCTTCCTGCGCTCGCTGGGCGCCATCGCCGCGGACTGGGAGTCGGCCGCGCTGGCCTGGGTTGCGCAGCGCAACAACGCCCGCCTGCTGATCCTGCGCGGCGTCAGTGACATGGTCAGCGAAGCGGGCGGTGAGGCCTACAACAACATCGAAATATTCAACGACCGCGCCCAAGGGATCATGGAGCAGCTCGTCGAGCAGCTGCCGGAATGGCTGAACGCGGTGAAACTGTAGGTCACGCTCGCAGGTCCCGCTGCAAGCGGGACAGACACTGAAATCGTCACGTCGCAGACGTGACCTACTGCCAGTCCGACCTACAGCATCATCTCCATCGCCACATCGCCTTCATTGTCGCTGTAACGCGGGATTTCGTAGAACCCCATCCGCTTGTAAAATTCGAAGGCACGGCTCTGCGCGTTGCGGTCTGTCTCCAGCCGGATGCGCCGGTAGCCTTTTTGACGCGCAAAGGAGAGCAGTTCCTGCGTCATTTGATACCCCAGTCCCTGGCCGTGATATTCGAACAGCAGCCAGAGACGCTTGAGCTCGCAGGTCTCCTCATCGATCCTGCGGACCGCGCCAGTGCCGATCATTTGATCGTCATCCGTCATGACGAGGAAGGTTCCATTGTTCTCCAGGTAGGTGTTTTGGAAATCGTCCATGTCGTGCAACTGCCCGCGTGACTCGTAGAAGGCCATCGATTCCTCGAGCGGGCGTGTGTCGCGGAAAACTTTGTGGGCAACGCGGTAGATCAGCTCTTTCGCGGCCGGTATTTCGTGCGGGTGGACGGGATGTATTTTGATCATGGCATGATTTTTTCCTGCGGGCATTATAATCATTCGGGTACCCTATGCAGACACTCAATGAAGACCCCCTGGAGATCCAAAAGAGGAATTTCCGTTATGTCCAGATCGACGCGATCGGCGTCAGCATCTCGAATATTGCTTCGCCGTTCCTGCCGGTCTTTCTGACGCGTCTCGGCGCGACCAACTTTCAGGTTGGTTTGCTCTCGTCCATGCCCGGGGTGACCGGGCTGGTGCTGGCCATCCTGGTTGGGCGCTTCCTGCAAACGCGTCAGAACGTCGTTCCGTGGTACAGCCTGTCGCGTTTGATGGTGATCATGTGTTATGCCCTGACCGGCATATTCACGCTGCTGGTCTCGGAGAAATTTACCATCATTGCCACGCTGGCGATCTGGGCCTTCGCAACCCTGCCGCAGACCGCTCTGGCGGTGGCTTTTTCGGTCGTGATGAACGCGGTCGCCGGGCCCGAGGGGCGCTATGCCCTGCTCAGCCGCCGCTGGGCGATCTTCGGCCTGACCGGCGTGGTCGGGACGTTTATCGTGACCCGCCTGATCGACATCCTAAAGTTTCCGCTGAACTATTCGATCATGTTCATGGTTCTGTCGTTCGGCGGGTTTGTCAGCTACTACTTTTCCCAGCGGATCAACATCCCGGACCAGGTCGCGCTGCCGCTTCCGGACAGTCGTTCGCCGCGTCAGAACCTTGGCAACTATCTGAAGCTCCTGCGCGAAAATCCTGCCTTCGTTTCCTTCGCCTCGAAGCGATTCGTTTACTTTTCGGCCCTCGTGTTGAGCCAGCCGATCATGCCGCTGTTCCTCGTCCGTGAAGTTGGCGCAACGGATAGTCAGATCGGTACGATCACCATGACCTTCACTCTGGTCATGCTGGTGGGGTATTTCCTCTGGCCGTGGGTCTCGCGCCGGCGCGGCGGAAGGCTTGTCCTGCTGGCCACCACGCTGGGCATGGTGCTTTATCCCGCGCTGAGCGCCGCGACCCCGCGCATCGAGCTGATCATCCTCTACGCCGGCATCGCCGGCCTGTTCCAGGGCGGGCTCGATCTGGTCTTCTTCGACGAATTGATGAAGACCGTCCCGGCCGAATATAGCGCGACCTTCGTCTCGCTGGCGCAGTCCATGCAGTATATGTCCATGATCGTCGCGCCTCTGCTGGGCACCTGGCTGGCCGGGTACATCGGCCTGGGAGGCGCGCTGTGGTTGAGCGCAGGCTTGCGGTTGGTCGGATTCCTGCTCTTTCTCAAGCGGGATGTAAAGAAGAAGGCGGTGCTTTAGCGCCGCTTTCCTGTGGGGAATAACATTTCGAAAAAGCCCTCGTTAGTCACCATAGGAAGCCTCTATTCCGAG
>JBAVVF010000614.1:0-2156 GCA_049697155.1 Anaerolineales bacterium | reverse complement strand
ATTTGTCCCCGGCGGCATAACTGATTGTGTTGTAGCGCTTCAGGTCATCGCCATCGATCAGGAACAGGCTGAAGCAGCCTCCCTTGGAGATGGCCTCGGCCAGGATCAGGTCCAGTTTGCGGCGCGTCGCGATCAGGTTCGGCAGGTTCCCGACCGGGTCGGTATAGGCCACCCGGAACGTGACGTTCAGCATGTAGCCCAGGGAAAGGATCCGCTCGGCCATCAACTCGATGGCCCGGATCATAGCCGGGTTGTCTTCCAGCGGCTCGGCGTCGAAGATTTTGAAGGGTTCCGTCTCGTCGATGCGCACCATTAATTCGTTCAGGTTCTTCCAGACCAGGGCAGTGTTCAGGGGGCTTCCGGCGGGAAAATGAATGACCGCCATCCGGACGACCGGCATTTCCATCTTGAGCTGCCTGGCCTGCTGGTTGAGCTGCTCGAAGAGACTGCGGGCCCGTTCATCATCCGCGCTCGTTGAACCGCCCACGATGACAATCACAAATGCGTCACCTGCGATGCGATAGACGGTATTGCCCATCTCATCCCGCAGGGCGATCCCCAGCCAGCGCAGCAGCTGGTCGCCGCCCTCGAAGCCATACCTGCGGTTGACGTACCGGAGTTGATGAACATCGATCCCAATCAGCGTCACGGCGCTGAGATCTGCATTGCCAAAGCTGGATTGGATCCCTTTCGTGAAACTGACCAGATTCGAGCACCCCGTCAGGAGATCGATTTCTGCGAACTGAGCTTCCAGAGAATGTTCCATGGGCTTTATTTCTGCACTTCCATCACGATAGCGGACTGTGATGGGTAATTATAGCTGGCAGGCAGAATGTATACCCTCCCCCAAGAGGTAGAAATAGTGAGCTTGCCCTGGGAAAAGAAAATCTGCTCGTTCCAATTGGAACGAGCAGATTTGGGATGTAATGTTCCTGTGTTATCCGCGTTCGACGCGCGGCTTGGCCATATTGACCTTGAGCTTGTTCTCAGCCAGGGCATAGTCATTGAACATGCTGATGGCCTTATCCGCATCGGCCTGCGTGGGCATGGACACAAAGGCGAAGCCCTTCGACGCGCCGCTGCCCTTATCCGTGGCGAGATCCACCGCTGTGACGGTTCCGGCCTGCGCGAACAAGGTCTTGATTTCATCCGGTGTGGTCGACTTATTCAGGTTTCCTACGTAAATTCGGGTTTCCATTCTATTACTGCTTTCTCCGGCACGGCCGGAAATAAAAATGACCGCAACCCTATAATTGGGTCGGCGGCCAAAGGTACGACAGAGATCCAGTTATTTATTACGTATTCAGTGTAACACAGTTCTGGTCCACAGACGGGGCAATAAATAGCGGATAGCATTCTCTCTCTTATTCGCGCTGAGCGGAGCTGCAGGCGAAGACGAGGCGGGGAGGTCGCAAAGTGCCCCCGCAGGAGAGGGGAGGGATGAGGAAAAAATCAAAACCCCGCCGTGAGGCGGGGCAATCCTAGAAGTATTTTTCATAGTCCTTGTGACTACCGATCCAAAACCACGTGACTGTATCCCCATCAAGCACACCCAAAGCACGATAGTTCAGTGTAATTCTCACTGACCAGATTTCCGCTTCCGAATTAATACACTTAAAATGCAAAGATGGATGAAAGGGGTTTTCAATCCAAAGCTCAAAAGTCTTTCTCGCTCTGCTCCTGACCGTCTCATCCAGTTTCTTGTATGATTCCCAAAACGACGGCAAGGTGGCAGATTTCATAGCTCTTCGGCGTCCATCGGCTCGGATTTTCCTTCGGCAATCTGCTTGCGGGCCTCACGCGCCGCATAGACCAGCTTATCCTGGGACTTTGAAAAAGCCGCATCCCACTTTTCTTCATCTTCAAGCTCAGCCAGGTATTCACGCAAGTGTTCAGCAACCCTCTCCTGGTCCGATTCGGGTAACTGTTCGATCATTTTGATAATCGTATTCACAGCAGGCGTAACCATAATTTGCTCCTTGCTTCAACTTAATTATAGCAGGGAAGTGAATATACCTCTCCTGTTTGCATAAATTAACTCAAGTTGCTACCTAGAGTAGCTGGTATAGAAAAGTCCATGAGTTTGCATTACAGTTGGGGTATCCCGACCTCCAAAGTAAGGAAAAACTCATGGACACTCAAATTGTAGTCGTTTT
>JBAVVF010000613.1:0-5869 GCA_049697155.1 Anaerolineales bacterium | reverse complement strand
GGCCTGACCGGGGTCTGGATCCAGTCCGACGTGCATTCGCGCTGTCCGCGCTGCAGGCCGGAGGACCGCCGCAAGCCGGCCAAGATCGCGGCGATCGGCGTCAAGGTGGACGCGCGCGGCGTCTCGCGGCACGGCTTTGCCCTGAACGTCAACCCGGACATGGATTACTGGGACGGCATCATTGCCTGCGGCTTGCAGGACGAGCCCGTTGTTTCCCTGGCAGACCTGTCCACCGAACCGCCAACTATGGAACACGTCAAACGAGAAGTGGCGGCGGCTTTTGGTGAAGTGTTTGGTTATGAAATGAAATGAAAACAGGCTCCGAGTCTGGAAAGACTCGGAGCCTGTTTCTGTTTATTTTCGTCATTGCGAGCCCGAAGGGCGAAGCAATCTCATACAAAATTGCTTGTAGTAAATCGTTTGTGAGACACTTGCGCCTGCGCGCAGTGCAGGTGTTGCTTCGTCGGGCTATGCCCTCCTCGCAATGACAGTATACGTTACGCCTGAGACGCTGCCGGCGCCTTGACGGGCGCGCTGTCGCGTCTCCACAGAACCGTCACGACCGCCAGATAAACAAAGTACGCGATCATCTCGGTCAGAGATGGATTGCCGTTGTAGCCAAATAATGTCCTGAGCAATTGACCCGGCACGGAATTCTCATCGACGACCGCGTTCACATCCCAGACATGCTCCACGACCGCTGGAATCCAGCCGGCCTCGTTGAACTCATGCACGCCGTGCGCGACCAGCCCGGCCGCGAACAGGATGAGCAGGAAGCCTGTCACCTGGAAGAAGCGGCGCAGGTCGAGGCGGACGGTGGTGGCAAAGAGAGTCCAGCCGAGCAGGACGGATGTGCCGAGCCCGAGGATCGTGCCGGCCAGCGTCTGGATGATATTGCTGCTTGCCTGGCTTTGATCGCCGGCGAAGAACGCCGCGGTGACGAAGAGCGCCAGCTCGATGCCTTCGCGGACAACGGCCACAAAAGCCAGCCAGAACATGGCGCGCTTGCCGGTCGATGCGGCGGCCTTGTTTACGCCTGCTTCGAGCTCGCCTTTCAGAAAGCGGGCCTGTTTGCTCATCCAGAAGATCATCCAGGTCAGGATGCCGGCCGCGATCAGCATGGTGAAGCCTTCGAAGATCTGCTCGGCTTCCTCCTCGAGCGACATGCCGAAGCCGGTCAGCAGGACGGCCGTCAGGATGCTGACGCCGACCGCGCTGAGTGTGCCCAGCCAGACGGCGGGGGAGAGGTCGCTGCGGCGGATTTTGGTGAGTGCGCCAAGCACGATGCCGATGATGAGAGCGGCTTCAAGTCCCTCACGCAGAGACAGGAGATAGGTTGGGAGCATGAAATACCTCGTAATGTGGTGGTGTTGAAATTGGACTAATTCTGCCCAATTTACGACGGCATTCTACCCGCGAACCTCGCATTTGACAAGATATTTATCAGAAAATTGATAGATATTAATTATCCCCGCAGCGCATTTGTCAGGGCCGATCGTGATCGGCCCCTACCTCTTTGCTTTCTTTCCACGGGCGCCGTGATAGCCGGGTACTCTGATGGCATAGATCGAACACAACTTTTCATCCAGCAGCCGCGACCGGATGCGGGCATCCATCTCGTCGAGTGAATCGGAGGTGGTGATCAGCGTGGGCAGTTCGGCGTTGTAACGATAGTTGAAGAGCTGATAGAGCTTTTCGCGCACCCAGGGCGTCATGGATTGCGTGCCCAGGTCGTCGAGGATCAGCAGGGGCGCGGTGCGGATCTCGTCGAAGCGGCGGTCGAAGGCCACGCTGCTGTTCGGGCTAAATGTCGCCCGCAGGTGGTCGAGCAGGTCCGGGACCATGATAAAGAGCGGTGGGTCACCCAGACCGGCCCGGTAGTTGGCGATCGCGGCGGCGAGATGGGTTTTGCCTGAGCCGTAGCCGCCCATGAAGACCAGCCAGCCTCTCGGCTTTTCAGCATAGCTGTGTGCGACTTTCAATGCCTTCTGCAGGGACTTGACTTCATCGGGCGGTAAACCTTCGCTCAGACGCTCTTCAAAGGAGCCGAATGTTTTTCCCGCCATCAAGCCCAGCGAGGAAAGCTCCGGGTGGCCAATATCATCCAGGGGGCGGCGATAATCGGGGGCATTGATCAGAACAGCGCTCACCAGTTCCCGGTCGGCGAGGCGCGAACGGAAGCGCGCGTCGATCTCGTCCAGTCCGAGGTTGGTCGTGACGACCAGCGAGAGCTTATTGATATACCGGTAGTTAATGATCTGAAATAGTTTTTCCTGTGCCCAGCCGGTTGCGTTCTGAGTCCCGAAATCATCCAGGATCAGCAGGGAAGCGTTGCGGATCTCATTGAACCGTGCTTCGAAGGTCGTGTCTGCGCTGTCGTACGAAAAGCGCAGCATATCGAGCAGGTCCGGCACAGTCAAAAATAAAGTCGGCACACCCATGTCGACCGCGTAATTTGCAATCGCCGCGGCCAGGTGCGTTTTTCCGCAGCCATATCCGCCGCGCAGCAGCAGCCAGCCGTTCAAATTCTTTGCGTAATGATAGGACTGGTTGAATGCCATCTCCAGCGACGAGGCATGCATTTCACCCAGACCCTTGCGGCCGCGCGGCTGAAAGGTATCGAAGGTCAAGGCCTTCAATTCGTCGAGGCGGCTGAGTGAATACAGGCGTTCGCGCACCTGCTGGCTGACGTCGCGCTGGCGGCAGACGCAAATCTCGAGCCGCCCGAAATTTGGGTGTCCCACCGGCACATCGCTGCGCAAATACCCCGCGCCGCCGCAATGCGGACAGTTCGGGTCGCCGAGGCTCGTGGCAGCAGACGACTGCCCGCCGCTACTTGAGGTAGTCGGCGTATTCGCCTTTGGTGTATTTGTCGCGATCTTTTTCAGCGTCTCGTCTATCTTGCTTTTCGCCACGGCCTTCTTCCTTCCAGCGTCTCAGAATGGCTTCACAATATTTCCAGCTGCGCTTGTTATTTTTGACAGCCAGCTCGATCGTATCAGCAACCCATTCTGCTGAATATGTCCCTTCGGCGTCCTTCAATGCATCCGCAATCAACGGCGTGAGCGCACCGATATTCTCCTCGTATAGCCGGAAAATATTGGGACGTTCCAGCGGCACAGCCGGAGCGGCAGCTTTCGGATCCCACGTTCCGCTTTCAACGGCCTGGACGGCGGCCCGGCCCCGGGGGGAATTCAGCAGGAAGTAGGTCTCCGCCTCTTTCCCGACCTTGAGGATGGTCCCGCGCTGTACTGCCTTCTCCAGCCCTGAGCGGATCTCGTCCGCCGACAGCCCCAGCTCCTTCGCCTCGAAATCCGCTGCGCGCAAGGCCCGGAAGGCGCTGCCCATGTGCTCGACGCGCCACAGAAAATATAACGTGACCTTCAACTCCGCCGCATCATCAATTTGATTTAACAATTGATGGAAGAATGAGTCCGGCAGCCGGGTAAAGGATTCGGAATCGGTAAAGCCTTTGATGGGTTTCATTTTGTGTTGGGGCGAGGCATGCCTCGCCCTTACTCATTCGGTCGGAACACCCGCGTTGCGGCGTTCTCGAACTTGGCCAGCTCGTTGCGGAAGACCAGTTCGACGCTGCCGACAGGTCCATTGCGGTGCTTGGCGATAATGATCTCCGCGATATTTTGTTTGACTGTGTCCTTCTCGTACTGGTCGGGACGATAGATGAACATCACGATATCGGCATCCTGCTCTAAAGATCCCGATTCTCTCAAATCCGAGAGCACCGGCCGTTTATCCGAGCGCTGCTCGACGGCCCGCGACAGCTGTGCCGCGGCCAGGACCGGTACGTTCAGCTCACGAGCCAGGATCTTCAGATTGCGCGAGATGTAGGAAACTTCCTGGACGCGGTTGTCGTTGCGCGTGTCCCCGCCCATCAGTTGCAGATAATCGATGATGACCAGATCGATGCCAAACTCCATGTGCAGGCGGCGGCACTTGGTCCGCAGCTGCAGGGGCGTGATCGCAGGCGTGTCGTCCAGGTAAATGTGCGTGTCGCCGAAGACTTCGATGGACTGGGTGAAGAGCGGCCATTCCGTCTCGTGGAGCTTGCCGGTGCGCAGACGCTGCGAGTCGATGCCGGTCTCCTGGGCGATCAGACGCTGGACAACCTGCTCGTTGGACATTTCCAGCGAGAAGATCGCGACATGCTTTTTGTGGGTCAGCCCGGCGTTCTTGGCGATCGAGAGCAGGAAACCGGTCTTGCCCTGCCCTGGACGACCGGCGATGATCAGCAGGTCGGAGGGCTGCAGGCCGGTCAGCATTTTGTCGAGGTCGATGAAGCCCGTCGGGACCCCGTAAAACTCCTCGGGGCGTTTGGCCAGGTCATCGATCCGGTCATAATACTCGCTTAGTACTGCCTTTATCGGCTGAAGGTCATGCCTGAGGCGCCGTTCGCTGACGTTGAAAACGGCCTTTTCGGCCTCGTCCATGACATCGTCAACGCTGGTCTGCTCGTTATAGGAGACCGAGGCGATCTGGTTGGCGGCGTTGATCATCTTGCGGCGGATGGAGTAGCCCTCGACGATGCGCCCATACGATTCGGCGTTGAGGGAAGATGGAACCTGGTTGACGAGGGATGTCAAATAGGCGGGCCCGCCCACCTCGCTCAGCTGGCCGCGCCGATCCAGCTCATCGGAGACCGTCAGCAGGTCGATGGGGATGCGCTGTTCGTGCAGGCTGGTGAAGGCTTCCCAGATCCATTTGTGGCGGTGGATGTAGAAATCGTCCGCCGCCAGGAACTGGGCGACGTCGTAATAGACTTCGGAGTTAATGAATACCGCCCCAACGACGGCTTCTTCGGCTTCTCGGCTGTGAGGGACTGCCGTTGGCGCTGCAGGGGCGGTGGTATCTTCAGGCGGCAAATAGTCGGTCATTTCTTCTTTGGCTTCTTCGGCTTCTCCGGCGGCTCCTCGTCGTCCGGTTTATCTTTATCGTCGGGTTTGTCGAACTCAAGTTTCTCGAGAAAATCCTCGAAGACGGATAGGCGTTCGGTTCCCTCTTTCGTGAGGGGAGCCGGCTCGTTCTTCTCGGGGGTCTCCGTCTCTTCGGGCATGTCCTGTTCCGGCACGATGCCCGCCTCTTCCATCACGGTGTGATGAACCAGAATGGGTACGTGTGCCCGCACCGACAGCGCGATCGCGTCCGAAGGGCGGGAATCCACGTGGACTTCCTGCCCATTTACCTCCGCAACGATGCTGCCGTAAAAAATCTCATTCTGTAATTTGACGATCTCGATCCGGGTGATACGGGCATTGAACGCGCCGAAGACGTTCTTAAGCAGGTCATGCGTCAGTGGGCGGACCATTTCCACTTCCTGCAGGGCAACGGTAATGGCTTCTGCTTCGTAAGGTCCCACCCAGATGGGAAGATAGCGCTCGGAACCGACTTGTTTTAGCACAACCAGGCGTTGGGGTGTCATCAGATGCACGCGAACGCTGTCAATTTGCACTTCAATCATCTCAGGCATAGAAACTCCAACAGGTACGGGGCTGATTTACACAATTTTAAGCTCAATCTTTCCTTTGTTGGATGAGAATACGGATTCTCATTTCGATGCGAACACAGTGTCATGTATTGTAGCATAATCAAAGATTACTGTCATTGTGTTGCCAGATTTATGAAATGAGACTATAATCCTGCCTTGCCAATCGGGAAGTGGCATACCGGCCAGCACGTGGCGCCTGCGGCGCCAAGGTCGGAGTGCTGATCCCGGATCCAGTCATCGGGGCGTGGCGCAGCCCGGCTAGCGCGCTTGCATGGGGTGCAAGAGGTCGGAGGTTCAAATCCTCTCGCCCCGACTGAAATTGGGACTCCAGAAATGGAGTCTCTTTTTTTACGGGCTAGCGCGTGG